>JBAWDI010000320.1:0-32748 GCA_049590695.1 Bryobacteraceae bacterium | reverse complement strand
GATCGAAGGGGGCACTTACTTCGGCATGGGTCGAAGCGAAGATGCGCGTCCAGACTCAGAGTTGGGGCATGCCCAACGTTTTCAATGTGGAAAATGTGGTCAAACAGCTAATTTGGACGCGAGTGTGCCCAAGTGGAACTACACGATCACCCCTTCCAATGGGAAATAATTCTCGCGCCATCCCTTAGGGCAGGTATTGGCCGGCCCACTCCAGCATTTGAATCAGGGCGCCAAGGCGGTTGCCGTCGGGGCCGGCCGAGGGTTGCCCGGGCGCTTCCCGCAGAGGGAAGGGCACGTCGGGCGGGTTCACCTGGTTGAACTGGGTCGCGAACGCCTGCACTCCGCCGCGGCCGCCAAGCTGGCGGGTTTGCCAGACGCGTTTGCCGAGCTCCGGATTCTTCAGCACCCAGGCGGCGTACGCCAGAGGGCGGCCGTCGCCCGCGGCCGCGTAGGCGTGCCATGCCTCCCAATACTTGGGATAGTCGATCGATAGTTCGAGTTCGGACATGATCTCGACTGTGCCGAAGAGCAGATCGAAGTTAGTGGGGCCTCCGCCGCGGCCTCCGGACAGGAATTTGCCGGTCGTGGGATCGTACGGGCCGGCGCCCAGCAACTGGCCGGGTTTGGCCGCCAGATCGAGCTGCGTCTGCATGCCGGCCTTGATCTTGTCCAGCCATTTGGTATCGCCGGTGCGCTGGTATTCGGTGGCCCAGTTGATGCAGTAAGCCGCCCAGTCGGTGCCGAAACTGGCGCTGGCGTACGGGCCGCGCTCGGGCATGCGCGGGTCCATCTTCTTGACCGCGGCGTAAGTGAAGTCGGCGGTGAGCTGCTCGCGCATGAGGTCGCCGACGCGTTCGTCGGCGGTCAGGAAATAGTAGAACCGTTTCAGGCCGGACTGGCTGATGCGAGGCTGCTTGGCGCCGTCACCCAGATGATTGACGTTGTGGCGGGAGCCGAGGGGAGCGAACCTGCCGATGTGATGAACGTCTACCTCGCTGGTGTGGCGGGTCATGGCTTCGGCCAGGCGGAAGGCGTCGGCTCGGCCGGTGCGCAGGAAGTTGTACCACAGCCAGTAATCGGGCAACAACTCGGTGTTGTTCCAGGCCCACCCACCGATGTCGTATTTCCACTGATGGCGCGCCTCGTCGTATTGGCGCATCATGTCGCCGTAGTCCCAGAATCCATACCAGCCGCGCTGGTCAACCTCGTGGTTATAGAAATCGAAGGCGCTATCCAACTGGTCTTCGAGCGCACGCCGGGCGGGGGTGGAACGGTCCGGCAGGCTCCAGAAACCGAAGGCGCGGTTGGCGTGGTAATACTCGGGCGTGGCCACCAGAAGGGCAGGCTCGGCGGCGGTTTTTTCCATGGCGACGAGCTGGGCGTTGGAGGGGACGGTGGCGAGCGGCCAGAGGGTCAGCTCGTGGGTGTTGGCGGTGCCCAGCGCGCTGTCCCAACCCTCCTTCCAGTCTTCGTAGGCCATCTCCAGGCCGTGGCCGATGGTGTCGTAGTGGCGCAGGTCCATGGCGGGGGCTTGGGGCGACCAGAACCACACCTTGATCTCGCCGGAAGCCGTGCGGGCGCCTTGAATCTCGAGCGAGGCAGGGTATTTCTGCCAGAACTTCTTGACGGCGACGGCGACGCCGCCCGTGACATCGCCGAGGAAGGCCAGGCCGAGCGCGCGTTTGCCATCGGCGGCGTGGAGCCAGGAACTCTGGTCGCTGGTGCGCTTCTCGATGGTGAATCCGTTGGCGGTCAACTGCGTCAGGCGGTAAGCGTCCCAATCGGCGGCATCCTTGATGTAGGACTGCTCCCGGGCGGCGAACTCGGCGAAGTTGGGTATGCGCTTGCCGGCCACCTGATCGGGGAAGACATCGCCGCGTTGAGGGAAGGTCACCACGCGGCGGCCGACCAGCGGCTTGACGGGCTCGGCCCACATTCCCACGTCGCCGCCAAAGCGGACGTGGCGGTTCTGCACCTCTTCTCTCAGCGGCACGGAGAACGACATGCCCAGACCTTTGATGAAGTCCTTGTGGGCATCGCCATCGAAGACAAAAGTGTGGACCACGCGGATGGCTTCCTGGCCCGCGTAGAAGTAGAAGCGGACGGTGAACGGCAGCCACGTTCGGGCCGAAGTGGTGGATTTATGGACGCCTTCGATCTTGACCACGGCCCGGACCGGGCCGCTTTGCTCGAGCGTCACGGACTTGACCTGGCTGACGAAATCCTCTTCACGGAGCACCTTCCGGGCGGCATACTCCGAACGGTCTTCGAGAATGGCGATGAGCTTGCCGTTCTGGGCGATCGGGCGGCCGCCGACGGTCAGCGACTCGAAGAGGCCTTCCCCTTGCTTGAGGATGCGGCAGCGCAAGGCTCCGGTATCGATTTCGATGGCGGAGGCATCCGCGGTGGTCTTGATGGCGGCGGCGGGAGCGGCCGCGGTTCCGGGCGACAGTTGCAGTGGTCCGGCGGTCTCCGGGGCGGCGCTGATGGCGTGGCCGGTCCACATGAGCGAGCCGTCCGGCCAGTAGGCCAGGGGCCAGGACTGGACGGGCACCCGCCGGCCCCCGGAGGTGAGCGCGAAGGTCGTGCCCTTCTGGACCTTTCCTTTGGCCCACGGAACGCCCCAAGTGACTCCCTGTTCGGAAGGCGGAGGCGTCTTATCGAGCCAATTCAAAGCAACGGGCTGTGCGAGCGCCAGGACGGGCAGCACGGCGGCCAACCCAAGTCGCAGGACGGATGACGGATGTCGGGGCATGGTTTCCCTCGGTAGAAGGGCGACGTGTAACACGGGGAGATGGGGGAACGCAACCATCGGGACGCGACCGCGCAGACGGAGTTCTGATACCATCGGGGGCAGCGCGGTGGCCATGGAACCACAGGGTGGAACTGCTTTCGAGTTCGGCGTCTTCCGGTTCGACCCGGCGGAGCGGGTGCTCTACCGGGGATCGGAACGCGTTCCGCTGTCCCCAAAGGTAGCCGATACCCTCCTCGTTTTGCTCACGCATCACGGGCGCGTGGTCGAAAAGAACGAGCTCATGCAACTCGTTTGGCCCGATACGTTCGTGGAGGAGGGCGGGCTTGCGCGAAACATATCGGCGTTGCGCAAGGCCCTGGGTGACGGCGCCGACGGTTCAGGCCATATCGAGACCATTCCCAAACGCGGGTACCGGTTCGTGGCTCCGCTCGGAAAGACGCCGACCCAACCGGAAAAAGGCGTGGCCCCACACCGTTCCGGCGTCCGCTTCACCATCGCGGCGATTTTGGTTGTGGCGGCGCTGGTGCTGGTTGCAGCCGGCTATCTTCTCTGGTTCATGACCCGGCACGATCATGCGGCGCCGCGGGTGAAGTCGATTGCGGTTCTCCCTCTTAAGAACATTTCCGGCGACGTCGCGCAGGACTATTTCGCGGAAGGCATGACGGAGGTAATCGCAACCGAGTTGTCCAAGACCGGTTTGCCGGTGATTGCGCCGGCGTCGGTCCGCAGCTTGCGTCCGGGTGCGCCGCTGGAGGAGGTCGGCAGGCAGCTCAAGGTGGAAGCAGTGATTCAGGGAACGGTTTTGCAGGCGGGCGACCGGGTGCGAATCAACGCGCAACTGGTCGACATCGGCACGGGCCGATTACTCTGGGCCGATAGCTATCAGCGCGACCTGCGCGATGTGCTTCGATTGCAGGCCGAAGTGGCGGGGGCGATCGCGCGCAAGACCAGTTTCGAAGCCGCCGCGGGAGTGCGGCCGGATCCCTCACGGCTGCAGCCCGTTGTCCCCGACGCCTACCAGGCGTACTTGCGGGGACGTTTCTTTTGGAACAAGCGCACCGAGCCGGCGTTGCGAAAGGCCGTCGAGTACTTCAATGAAGCGATTGCGAAAGACGGGAAGTACGCCCCGGCCTATGCGGGGCTGGCCGACTCCTGGTCGCTGCTGGCTTCCAACTCGTACGATGCGGTTCCCCCTCGCGAGGGCATGCCACTGGCGAAAGCCGCCGCCCTGCGGGCGCTGGAACTGGACGGCGGGCTGGCTGAGGCACACACGTCGCTGGCCTACGTGACCATGGCTTTCGACTGGGATCTGGAGCGAGCCGAGCGGGAGTTCCAACAAGCGAATCGATCGAATCCCGGGTATGCCACGGCCCGGCAATGGCACGCCCACTGCCTGCTGGCCGCCGGGCGATTGGAGGAAGCCTCCGCCGAGATGCGCCAGGCGCAGAATCTGGACCCTCTCTCGCTGCCCGTCAACGTCGGAGTGGGGTGGTGCTCCTACTTCGCGCGGCGCTATGACGATGCCATCGCTCAGTACCGGAAGACGCTGGAACTGGAGCCGAACTTCGCCCTGGCGCACCAGACCCTGGGCATGGCGCTGGCGCAGAAACACGATTATTCGAAAGCCATAGCGGAGTTTCAGACCGCGCTGACGCTCAACGGAGGAGCGAGCGCCGTGGCCTCCCTCGGATATGCCTACGGGCTGGCTGGATCGAAGGCGGATGCCAGGGCGCAACTGGCGCGACTGGTGGAACTCTCGCACCAACGTTATGTCCCAGCCATCTACATGGCCCAGGTTTGTCTGGGACTCAGGGACGGCCGGGGCTTTTCATCCTGGCTATCTAAAGCGCGGGAAGAACGGTCCGAGTACCTCATCTACTACAGACTCGATCCCGCCCTCGACGCCGTGCGCGCCGACCCGTTGTTCCGGCTGGGGCCGTAAGTGGGGCAGGTTGCCAACCCGCCTGCCGACAGAGCAGCACCGCCGCGGCCAAAAGTGGGGCGGACGCCCTCGTCCGCGCCGGACCCCTTGGTCCGGCTCTTGCTGCGTTCAGGCAGGTCGACCAGGGGGTCGTCCCCAGAGGGGGCCCCAGGGCCAGGGGGCCCGCCCCACGAAATCGTCGCAGGTCTGAAGGTGCTGTAGCACAGGCGGGCGGCGCGGATTTCGTCGGAGATTTGTAAGGATTTCGGAAGGACTTTCGGGAGGCCCGGCTGCTAATCTCGGGGCGGAGGACAGGAATACGTATGGGAAGAATCGTGCTTTCGGTTGTTCTGGGTTTGCTTTCGCCCTTCGTGTTTATCATGGGAGCGGAGCCTTTTGAGGTATCCGGGAAGAACTCTATCCAGGAAGTCCTGGCCGGCTGCATTGCCGTGGCTCTGTACCTGGCGGTCTGCCAGTTTTTGGTCGCGCGAAACAGCGGCAACAGGTTCCGGGCCGACTGGCCCATTCTGGCCGCCATGATGGCGCCGGTGCTGGCCATGTTCTTCTTCATAGCGGCCGTGGAGAAGGGCGATGTAATGTTGGAGCAGGGAGTTCCCATGTTGCTTGCCGGCTGCATCGGATGCCTCGCCGGATCAGTGGCCGGACACCGGGGAACATCGCCGGCGCGCGCACGCAGCTCGCCGGATGGTCGGGCTGCCTGGCGGGTCATTCTGCGGGCCGGCGCCGGCCTATTCCTGGTTGTGGCGGCTACCCTGGTCGTGGTCGTAATCCCAGCCGTCGCGAGAGATACCTCGCCGCATGCCACGCCAGGTCCGGCGGCGAAGGCGTTCATCGTCTCCGTGGTTCTGCATGGGTTTCTTGCGGCTCTTATACTCTGGAGATCTCGGGGCGATAATTTGCCGGTTATGCCAGGGGTTTTCGGGCTGCTCTTGGGCTTGCTTTTGCTGGCCCCCGCGGCGGGCTTCGCGCACCACGGTCCCGCGATGCATCCGGCGGTGATTGCGCTTTGGGCATCGACGGGAATCGACTTCGTTGTGGGAGCCTGTTCTCTGGTGGCCGCGGCGATGGTGCGGAAACCCGGATTGCCCGAAGGGGAGCTACGGTTTCCCTAACGAACACAACGGGTCGCCCAGCACCACGCCTTGCCAGCTCAGGTAGGGGAGCGAAAGGTAATAACTGTCGGCCAGGTTGCGGCCCTGGAACCAGGCGGGGAGAAGGTAGTCGGGGCGGGCGCATCCAGTGAGAAAGGGCTCGTATACGTTGCCGGAAACGCCCGTGGCGCCTTCGTGGAGATAGTCGGCGGACAGGTTCTGATTGTAACCGCCGAACCAGTGCTTCTCGTCTCCGCCGAACATCCAGTCGTCGGGCGGACGCTTCAGGGTGCGGGCATTGGTGGAAACGAACTCGGTCACAATGGCGCCCGGCAACCACTGGAAATTCAGCCAGCGTTTCTTGCGGTTGTCATCGTTGGATCCCCAGGAGGCGTAGCCGATCACGTTCTTTTGATCGTAAAGGACGCGGGTGGTTTCATCCAGGATGACGCGATCGGCGGGCAGGAGTATGGCGGCGGTGCGGAGCCAGTTGTTGCCCTGTTTGTCGTCGGGGGAACTCAGATCGACGACGAACTTGCCGCGGTTACGGGCGGCCAGGGAGCGGTCGATCATTTGCTTGACGTCGGCGAGATCCCAGGCCGCCAGACGCGTGACCAGGTAGATGGGAAAGCGGGGATGGCGGAACTCTTCATCGCGTTTCATGAAGAAGGGGTTGGGAATGCCGCCGCCGCGCGGGAACTGGACGCCTTTCAGCTTGGAATAGAGCAGCGCCAGCTCGGAATCGACGGAGCAATGCTCGGAGGTGAAGAGCGACCCTCCCGAGCCATCCACCTTGAGCGGCACGCCCATGGTGGTGACGATGTAGAGCACCTTTTCCCGAAGCCCAGCCTTGCGGAGGCAGTCGCCGACGGGGCGCTCGATCTGTTCCACGTAGGTATTCCAGGAGATTTCCTCGTCGGAAGTGGTGGCGAGGTAGCAGACGTTGCCGACGGGGATGGAACGGCGAGGGCGGTAGTAATCGGCGATGGCGCGGGAAACGGGATCGTTGCGGTTTACCACCAGCAGCACATTGGCTCCGGTCTGGGCCCGAAGGCCGGGGACTAAAGCGAGGAGGAAGAGGAGCGGGACCATCGGCTGATATGGTATCCAATTTCGGTGACAGGCTACATAACCTCGAAACTCCGCTCCGCTCACCGATTTGCATTTCGGGGTTTCGTAGCCTGTCACCGAAATAGTACAATACTTACGCCCCATGGACTTCGACCAGCTTCATACATTTCTGGAGATTGTCCGGCTGAAGAGCTTCTCCAAGGCCGCTCTGACGTGTTACCGCACGCAGCCGGCGATTAGTGCGCAGGTGCGCCAACTGGAGCAGGAACTGCGGGCCGACCTGTTCGAACGCTTCGGCAGCCGTATCTCGCTGACCACCGCGGGCAAGATTTTCGCGGAATATGCGGAGCAGATGCTGGAACTGCGCAAGCGGGCGCAAGACGCGGTGGCGGAGCTGGAAATCAGCCCGCGCGGCGAACTGGCGATCGCGGCTAACGAAGCCACCTGTATCTACGTTTTGCCAAAAGTTTTTTCGGAATACCGCCAGCTTTTCCCGGCGGTGCAGCTCCAGGTGCTGCGCTCCTACGGCGCGCGGGTAGTGGAAGCGGTGATGGAGAACTCCGCGGATTTCGGCCTGACGCAACTGCCGGTGGAAGAGAAGCGCTTGCAGGTGGTGAACATCTACCACGACGAGATCCGGCTCATTGTTCCGGCGCGGCATCCTCTGGCGGACAAGACATCGGTAATGCCGCAGGACCTGGTGGAGCACTTTCTGATTCTTCCCAAGCAGGGCAAGACGCGGACGCGGCTGAACGAATGGCTGGAGCCGGTGGAAGACGACATCCGCATCTCGATGGAACTGGATTCCACGGAGATGACGAAGCGGTTCGTGATAGCGGGCCTGGGGGCATCGTTCCTGGCGGTTTCGAACTGCGGCGAGGAAATAGCCGCGGGGAAGCTGCTGGCGATTCCCCTGGCGCCGGAACGGATGGTCCGGCGGCTGGGTCTAATCTATCGTAAGGACAAGGCGTTGTCGAAGGCCGCCCTGGGATTCATTCAGGTGGTATTGGAACATATGGGAGAGGAAGCCACGGCAGGGCGATGACTTGCAGCCGTTGCGGGAAGGATTTCGACGAAACGGAAGCCCGGTGCCCGCATTGTGGCGAGGCCCAGGCCGGCGCCTCGGGCCTGTTTCAGACATCCACGGTCTTAATCTCCTCGGGCGGCGCCGACCTGGTATACCGCACGGTGGAGGAGGTTCCGCGGGGCCTGCGAACGAGGCTGCTGAAATCCACCAGCGGAGGGAATTCCGGGATCATTCTGATCGCCGACCGGCGCGGACGGAAAGAGATCGCTAAGGTCGTGGGGAAGCTGCCGGGCATTGGGAACGGGTCAAGCCCGGCGGGGTGGCTGACGTCCGGCTGGAAGCGCGGGATGGCGGCCCTGGTGGTGCTGCTGCTGGCCCTGGCGCTGGTGGCGTGGGCCTTCGCCCGCCACTGGCGGTGATGGTGGAGTTCCTATGAACCGAAGAGCGGTGGTGTTGGGTTCGGACGGGCAATTGGGAGTCGAATTGGTCCGGGAACTCAGGGCGCGGGGCTACGCGGCGATGGGTTGGGACCGGGACGAAGTGGATATCACGGATGCCGCGGCGGTGGAGAACGCGATTGCCGGGTTCGACGCCGAGGTGGTCTTCAACGCAGCGGCCTACAACCAAGTGGACGTGGCGGAAGAGGAGCCGCAAGCGGCCTTCGAGGTGAATGCGCTGGCGGTGCGGAACATCGCGCTCGCCTGCCGGCAGATGGATGCGCGGCTGGTGCACTTCTCGACGGATTACGTATTCGACGGCTTTGCGCACCACCCCTACGCGGAAGACGATCCCACGCACCCGCTGGGGGCGTATGCGGTTTCCAAGCTGGCGGGGGAGTTGTACGCGCAGGCGTATCTGGACCGGGTGCTGATCATACGCACATCGGGCCTGTTCGGCGCCGGGGGTCTGGGAACGGCGCGCGGCAATTTCGTGGAGCTGATGCTGCGGCTGGCGGGCTCGGGGCAACCGATCCGGGTGGTGGAAGACCACGTGGCGTCGCCGACGTTCGCTCCGCTGCTGGCGGCCCGAACCATCGATCTGGCGGACCGGGGGGGTACTGGCCTATTCCATATCGGGGGTGGGGCGCCGACCTCGTGGTTTCAGTTTGCGCGAACCATCTTCGAGGTGGCGGGCTTGAAGCCGGTGTTGCTGGCCACCAACGAGCGGGAGTATCGCACGCGGGCGAAGCGGCCGAAGTATTCGGCGCTCTCGAACGCCAAGATGGAACGGGTCGGATTGGCGCCCATGCCGCCGGTGCGGCAGGCGGTGGAAGGGTATTTCGCGGAGCGGAGCCGGGCGGTCAGCGGGATTCCGGCTTGACGGCGTAGTATCCCTTGCGCGCCTGGGCCTTGAGGTCCTTGTTGGCCAGCTTGACGTCCAGACGCCGGTAGGAGCCGTCCTTCAGGTCGTTGGTGGGCGTGTAGCCGATGGAATACTGGCTGCGCATTTCGTCCTGGAGCTCGCGGAAGACTTGGTCGAGCGGGTGGGAGCGGTCCACTCTGTAGACGTGGCCGCCGGTTTCGTCGGACATCTTGTGCAACTCGGCTTCTCCGCCGCCGCCGCCGAAGCCGATGCCGAACCTGCCGTAGGCGCTGGGATCGTAGTAGTCGATGCTGTAGATGACGGCGTCGGCCTTCTGGGCGGCCTCGATGGCCTGGTTGCGGGTCATGCGGCTGCCCTGGTCCACGCCATCGGTGATGACCACGATGACTTTGCGGCCCACTTCGGTTTTCAGCTTTTCGCTGGCGGCGAGGTAGATGGCGTCGTAGAGCACGGTGCCGCGGGGATCGCCCATGGTGGGCACGGGCCCCGGAGAAATGCCGCCGACGCCGGAACTGACCTGCAATCCATTGAGCCCCTGGCTCAGCAGCCGCGCGGAGCCGGTGTAATCCTGCAGCAATTCGGTTTCTTCGCCGAAGCTGATGAGGAAGGCTTCGTCCTTCTTACGCAAGACCTGGGAGAAGAACTGGGAGGCGGCATTGCGCTCGATATCGATCAGGTTCCGCTGGCTGCCGCTGACGTCCACCAGCAGGCCGATGGTGAGCGGGAGGTCGGTTTCCTTGGTGAAATACTTGATGGTCTGGGGCTTGCCCTCTTCCAAAATGGTGAAATCCTGCTTCTCGAGGTTGGGGACGAGGGCGCCGTGCTTGTCGCGGACGGAGGCCAGAATGCTGACCACATCGACCTCCACGCTGATGGAGGGGATCTCATCCGGCGGTTTGGTCTGGGGCGGCGTCTGCGCCAGAAGGGCGGCGCCCAGCGCAAAAAGGAACGGTAGTCGCATCCGGATACAATAGGTGTGACGTATCCCCTGGCACGGTTGTTTCATCATGAAGGAAGCCATTCAGCACCTCAAGCGGTCGGACCCGGTACTTTCCGGGATTATCGACCGCGTCGGGGACTATGGTATCGAATTTCGCGATCCGGATTTCGAAACGCTGGTGAAGTCGATCGTCTACCAGCAGCTTAGCGGGCGCGTGGCCAACGTCATTTTCGGCCGCGTGGTGAAGGCGGCGGGCGGGAAACTGACGCCCGCGAGCATTCTCAAGCTGCGTCCGGCGCGTATGCGCGCGCTGGGCCTGTCGGGGCAGAAGACGGCTTACATACGCGACCTGGCGCGGCACACGCGCGACGGCAGAGTGGACTTCGCCGAACTATTGGACCTGCCCGACGAGGCCGTAATCGAGCGGCTGACCGAGGTGAAGGGCATCGGCGTGTGGACGGCGCACATGTTTCTGATCTTCGCCCTGCGGCGCACGGATGTGCTGCCGCTGGGGGACCTGGGGATTCGCGCGGCCATCCGCAAGGCGTACGGTTTTGCCGAGTTGCCGGAGCCGGCCGAGATGGAGACGCTGGCGGCGCGGTGGCGGCCCTACTGCACGGTGGCGAGCTGGTACCTGTGGCGGAGTTTGGAACCCAACGCGAACCTGTGAAGGATTTGGGAACGCGGTGGTTTACGATGCGTTCGGCATACAGCCGGCGGAGATCTTCACCAGGTTGTTCTTGTGAATTCGTAAAAGGCGTTGACCGCTGCCTCTGCTAAATTGGAAGGTCGCGAACTCGCGGGGAGGCTCTCGTGGTGGTACTCGGTATCGATATCGGCAGCGCGCATATCAAGGCGGGCATGGTGGATGAACAGGGCGCCATCGTGGCGTCCCGCACGATTCAGACTCCCGCCGACCTGGACGGCTTCCTGCCCGCGCTGCAAGACGCCATTCGCTGGCTGCTCGAGGCCACCGCGCTTCCCGCCGGAGTGGGCGTCGGCTGCAAAGGCATCATCGACCCGGACAGCACCCGCATCGAAGTCCTGCCGGGGCACCTGCATTTTCTCCAGGGCCTGCGCCTCGCCGATCTGGTGGGCCTGCCTTTGGACGTCCCGGTTTTCGCCGACAACGACGCGCGCGTGGCCCTGGCGGGCGAGATGGTCTGGGGCGCCGCCCGCGGCTATAGCAACGTCGTGATGCTGACGCTGGGCACCGGTGTCGGAGGCGCCGTACTGGCCAATGGCCAGTTGCTGCGGGGCCACTCCGGCGTGGCCGGCCACTTGGGCCACGTCACCATCGATGCCGACGGCCCCGTCTGCGTTTGCGGCAATCGCGGCTGCCTGGAGACGGTCTTCTCGGCGCGCGCCATCGAAGGCGAGGCCTGGGCTGCGGTGCATCGCGGATGCGCCTCCGCGCTCACCCGCCTGTTCCGCGAACAGCCCCAACTGGTCACCTGCCGCACCATATTTCAGGCGGCCAGCGAAGGCGACGGCCTGGCGGTAGCCATCGTCTCGAAGGCCATTCGCAAGCTGGCCGCGGCCATCGCCGGCCTGCTGCACGTCTTCGATCCCGAGGTCGTCATCGTCGGCGGGAGGGTTGCCGATGCCGGCGCCGATCTGCTGGTCCCTCTACAAGAGGAAGTGTGGGCGCGCTCCCGCGGTCTACTCCGCCGCGAGGTGCCGCTGGTGGAGCAGCAGGTGGCCGACAAATCCGGGATTGTGGGCGCCGCCGGCCTGGTGATGGCGCCGCGGGGGTAAGACGGGGCGCAAGCCGTGAATAGAATCGCCGGGATCACCGGGGCTTGCGTCTTTGTGGGGCAGGCGCTTTCGCCCAATGCCACTTAAATAAGCCTGGTATGGTGCGACCCAAGAAATGCGCCTGCGCTCGATCCGTGGAGCGACCTTTCAGGTTGCCACGTCGGCGTCCGTGCCGACGTTATTCAGGGTATGCCGGTAGGAACACCGGCATGGCAGGCGAAACGCCTGCTCCACGGTGCGCCGCAGAGCGATAGGAACTGTATTGCTGCCGAATTCGTGGGGCGGGTCCCCCGGACCCGCGCTTCGCCCGAAGAGGCCGACGGGGGCGTCGGCCCGCGGTCCAGGGGGACCGCCCCACGATTTATTCTGGACACCGCAGCGGCTTATTTAAGTGACATTGGGCGCTTCCGCCTGCCAACCTCTTTCCTTCACGCCTTCTTGTTGCGCGGCGAGGCCGATCCGTTCGCGCCTCGGGCAGCTTGTTCTCCGCAGTCGAGCCGCTCCCCCGTTTCCCGATCCCCGCCCGCCCAGTCGACGGCAATCTCACGGTCCAGATCCCGATCGCGCACCACAGCCCGTTCCAACAGCGTCCGCAGTGCTTCTCCGCTCTGCTCACTCATACCTCAGCGCCTCTGTCGGATTCAAGTGCGCCGCCCGGTTGGCGGGCAGAATCCCGAAAATCAGCCCCACCAGGCAGGAAACCCCGAACGCCACCACAATCGCTGCCAGTGAAATCGGAATCTTGATATCGGCGAACAACTGCACGCTCAGCGGAATCGCCACCCCCACTAGAATGCCCAGCAGCCCGCCCGATAGGCTCACCAGGATCGCCTCGGTCAGAAACTGCACCAGAATCTCCCGGGGCGACGCTCCTACCGCCAGCCGCACGCCGATCTCCCGCGTCCGCTCGGTCACCGTCACCAGCATGATGTTCATGATCCCGATCCCGGAAATCAGCAGCGTGATGGCCGAAACCAGAACCAGCACGAACGAGAGGATCAGCGAGATGTTCTTGGCCGCGTTCAGAATCGCCGTCAGGGTATCCACACGGTAGCGCGCGCCGGGCCGGTGGCGCCCCTCCACGATTGCCTGCACCCGCGCCGCCACCCGGTCCACCTGCATGGGCGACCGCACCTGCACGTACAGCGGGTCGATGCGCTCCACCGGCGTGAAGTACCGCAGCACCGTGATGGGGATCAGGATGGTGTCGCGCTCCACTTCCGACTGCCCGAACGTCTCCACCTTCTCGTGAAACGTTCCGATCACCGTGAACTGCAGCCCATAGAGCTTGATCACCTGGCCGAGCGCGCTGGCCCGGCTGCCGTACATCCGCTCCGCCAGCGTATCGGTCAGCAGCGCCACCTTCGCGCGCAGCGTGACGTCGCTTTCATCGAGGAACCGGCCGGAGCTGATCACGATGTTCCGCACCGGTTGGTACTCCTGGTCGGTGCCGATCACCTTCACGTCCTGTTCCTTGCCGCCGATCGGAATGCGGTCGAAGTTGGACATCACGCCCGTAGCCGCCACAATCTCCGCTTCCAGATCCTGACGGATCTCCTCCACGTCGGACATCTTGATGTAATCGGCCTCCGACACCGCGACGTCCGGACCGCCCGAGGCATAGTACGCAAAGATGATATTGGAGCCGATGCCCTCGACCTGTTCCAGGATGTAGTCCCGGCTGGTGAGTGAGATGGTCACGACCAGGATCACCGAGGCGGTGCCGATCACCATCCCCAGCCCGGTGAGCAGCGATCGAACGGGATTGGCGCGCAACGCCTGGGCGCTGAATCGGAGGGCTTCGCCGAGGAACACTAGCCGCCCTGCGCTTGCTTGAGGAGTTTCTCAGCCTGTGACCGCGGCGGATCTTCGGGCGTGAGAGCGAGGCTCAAGTAACGCTTGAGCAAATCCTGTGCAACTTTCAGATTTCGGCCGGTTTTGATGTATACGTCTGCCTTGGCAAACAGAACCTTTGGACTGTTGGGCGCAATCGCTTCGGCGCGCGCGAAGCTCTGGTCCGCCTCCTGAAACCGCCCCTGTTTGGCGAGCAGCCGCGCCAGGTCGACCAACCGCCCCACCTGGTGCGGGGTCAGCTCGATGGCCCGCCGCAGTTGTTCTTCGGCGCTGGAGAACTCCTTGTGCTGCTCGGCCAGCTTGGCCTGCGCCCAGTGGCCCTCCGCCGGGTTGATCCGGGCAATCTGCTGCGCCGTGGCTGCCGCCTTTTCGAAACCGCCGCCGAGAAAGCCGGGCGCCTCCAGGTAATACTCGAACAGGTCGCTCTGAGCTTCCAGGTTGCGCGGGTTCAGTTGCGCGGCTTTCTCAAAGTACTGCCGTGCCTTGGAGGCGTGGCCCGGAGCCGTAAGCAGGCTGGAAGTCTCCGCCCGCCGCCCGTACGCGCGCCCCAGCCAGAGGTTGAACTCGGAGTTGCCCGGCTCGGCCGCCACCGCTTTTTCCAGGGCTTCGGTGGCGTTCTTAAAGTCGCCCTGCATGTAGTAATTCCGGCCTTCCAACTCGTAGACCGCACCGTCTTTTTGCGGGATTGCCCGGAGAATCTTCAAAGATTGCTCGAACTCCGTCAGATTGTATAACTTGCGGGCCTGGTCGAACTCCGGCCCGGCGGCCCACATCCCGCAACTCAAACTGAGCAGCAATACCAGAGGTTTCAACCGATCACCGTCCTGGCTTGGCTAGCCATTTTAACTCAAATAGATAGATGAATCCGAGGGCGCTTGAGTTTCAGCGGAAGCGCGCCCGCAACGCGTGGGAACACCCTAGGCCCTCCCGCATGCCCAGTATACTGCCCTCGGGTACGCAGAGATCGCCGGCAACAAATCACAACTTTTCTCGTTCGATGAGCCCCGATCCAGTTTTCGAGAAGCGCAGTTAGACTTTGGCTCGGCTTACGAGGCGCCAGCCATAGGCCGCGACCCTACGCCCCAGGAACAGCAATCCCACTGGACCAACCAGCAACCACGAGGAAGGCTCCGGAACGCTACCTGCGCCGCTAAGCGATACGTTGTCGACGTAAAGACCCGAGCTAACTGAAACGTCGCCGGTCTGCATGGCGATAAACCCCAGCGTGTAGTTTCCGGTGACGGAAATCGGAATGTTCACCGTGTAGTATCCGGTCATGCCGCCTTGACTCGATTCATAGAACGGGTTCGACACGCCAACCGCCAGGGTTAAGAGACCGCTCTCGGAGGTGTCGGCCAGTTCAGTCGCCTGCGCCGTGTTGGAATTGAGTTCCAGAGTGTAGAGCGCCGCGTCCCAGTTGGTCGAAATTATCTCGCTGGTGATAAAGTTCCACGTAAACGACAAAGTCTGGCCGGCCGTTGCCGAGAACGTTTGATAGATCGCATCCCCATACGTGGGCGAACCGTTGTTGGGCAGAGATGCCGCGATCGCTCCGGCCGCAAGATTCAGGTCCGTCTCCAGGGTTCCTGCCGCGACGTCGGTCGGAGACAAAGGCACCTGCCCGCTGTAAATCAGACCCTGGTAACTGCCCGCGGGCGGAACCGCATTCCCTTGCGTACCCACCGCGCCAGTTCCAGTCCCGATCGAGGTCCAGCCGGTCAAATTCCCCGTCTCAAAACCGCCATTGACGACTGTTCCAGCCGTCAGACAGGCCACGCTTGCAAGAACAGCTACCGCTGTTTTTAGCATTTCCCGTTCTCCTCTCAGCGAAATCACCCGGGATTCCGAGTCTGGCCGCCCGGATGAAAGTAGTATACACGGGTCTGGCTCCTCTTGGGTCCCTTACGAATTATTGTCTCGCTTTAAGCCCCATTACGTTCGTTACCCTCGAAGATGATCATGCCGAAATCGCCCATGGCGCGATTTGTGCGGAACCTACTTCCTCAGCAGGGCATTGATGCACCATAGAACCGGCGCCTGGCCGTGCGGATTGCCTTTCTGAGTCGGGCGGTTCAGGTAGAACTCCAGGCTGTTGGTCTGGCCCGTGCCGACGCACACCTTGTCCACCAGGCCGTCTTTATCGATGAACAGCTTGTTGAGCCCGATCCAACCCTTGCGCGCGGCTTGGGCGTAGGCCTTGTCCTTGAGCCAGCCCTTTTTCACGCCGGTGATCATGGCGTAGGTGAACATGGCCGTCGAGGAACTCTCCTGGTAAGACTCGGGGTGGTCGATCAGTTGATGCCATACCCCGTCCGCGTCCTGATACTTCAACAGCGAGGCCATCATCTTCAGGTAGCCTTGCATGATGCGGGCGCGCTGGGGGTGGTTCTTGGGCAGATCGGTGAGCAGTTCGGACATGCCGCCCGCCACCCAGCCGTTGCCCCGGCCCCAGAAGAAGGGGATGTCGGGCCCGTGGTAGAACAGGCCGTTGGGCCTCTGCAGCTTGTCCAGGTAGGCCACCATTTCGAGCGCGGCGCGGTCCAGGTAGACCTTGTCGCCCATGGCGCGGTACGCCTGAAGCTGGAGGATCGTGATCATATACGTGTCGTCCACCCAGAAGCGCGTCTCGGCCGAAAGCCCGTCCGGCCTGGGATCTTCCCACTGCTGGTCCGCCAGTTTCTTGCCGAGTGCCAGGTATTGCGGGTCCTTGGTGCGGATATACAATTCCAGCGGCACGATGCCGAAGATGTTGTGGTCCACGTGGTGCTGCCACGAAACCAGCTTCTTCTGTCCCTCTTCGGTCCGCCACGGGTCGTAGCGCTTCACCAGCGCGTCGGTCATCGCCTGATCCTTGATCAGCTTGGCGAACTCCAGCGCGGAGTACCACGTCGAATCCTCGGCGTAGTGCACCCCGGGGCCGCGCGGAATCCAGCGCGGGAGCATGTCCTTAACGATCTTCCTGCCGATTTCCTCGGGCGACATGCCAGCCGGCCAGTTGGTGAATTCCTTATTCCCGGCCGTGGCGACGCCGGCAAGCCCCATGATCATGAGTCCGGCGAGCGAATAGCGAATGAGCGTGCGCATTCTTTGTCCTCTCCAGTCCGCGTGAACCAGCGGCCACGCAGACGATAAAAAGATGGCCAACTCTCAAAGTGTACACGAGACGGCGCCCCCCGCGCTCGGCTCTTAACCGCGCGCCTCCCGAAACGCCCGCCAGTTCTCTTTCAGGTGCGCCGGGGAAGTGGTCCCCGTGAGGACCACCCCCTGAAAACTCCTCTCCAGGATGAAGCGGAAGGCGTCGCGCTTGTCGGCGCCGGCGTCGACCATGGCGCCCATCGCGAAGGGACGGTTGACGGCCACCCACATCCCCCGCGCGCCGGCCCGGTCGAGGATGCCCCCGAACGCCGGATTCTCCCGGTTGAACGGGAGTTGCATCACCGAGAACCGCTCATCCTCCACCGCCAGGCGTCCCGATTCGACATCGCTCACGCTCGGCCCCAGCCGCCGGATTCCGAGCGATTGGGCGTACTCCCACGCCCGCGCCACATCGCCACTGGCCAGCGCCCGCGGCGTGGTCTTGTGGAGTTGTAGAATCTCGACGGCCCCCAGCCGCGCCAGGCTTTCATCCAGACTGCGCCGCAACGCGTCGAAGCTGTGATCCGCGTAAGGCGCGCCCGCGGCGCGGTCCCAGTGCTCGCCAAACTTGGTGGCCACCGTCACCTGGCTGCGCTGCCCGGCCGGCATCCGCTTCAGGAACCGGCCCAGACGCCGCTCGCTCACCCCATCGCCGTAGGAAGGCGCGGTGTCGAAATACCGTATGCCCACATCGAACGCCGATTCCAGCAGAGCGAGGGCCTCGGAATCCGACGGCACCGGGGCCGGTGTGTGGCCCCAGGGTTTGCCGATGCCGATCAGACCGAGACCGAGTTGCACGCTGCCATGGCTCATCGATATATCATAATCTGCATGATCGATCGAGAACAGGCCTGGAACATTCTCTGCGAATTCACGAAATCCGATGGTCTCCGCAGGCACGCGCTGGCGGTGGAAACATGCGTGGTGGCGTATGCCGCGAAGTTTGGCGAGGACCAACACGCGTGGTCCGTCACCGCGCTGCTGCACGATTTCGATTGGGAGATTCACCCTCAGTTGCCGGATCATCCCATCAAGGGCGAGCCCATCCTGGCCGAGCGCGGCGTGGACGAGCAGACGCGGCGGGCGATTCTGTCGCATGCCAATCATTCCGGCGTGCCGCGCCTGTCTCCGCTCGAGAAGACGCTCTATGCCTGCGACGAGCTGGCCGGTTTCATCACCGCGATTTCCTACGTGAAACCGCACCGCAGCGTATTCGAAGTGGACGTGGCCTCGGTGAAGAAGAAGATGAAGGACAAGGCCTTCGCGCGCTCCGTGAACCGCCAGGAAATCATCGACGGCGCCCAGGAGTTGGGTGTCCCGCTCGACGAGCACATCGACTTCTGCGTCAAGGCCATGCAGGCGCGCGCCGAAGAACTGGGATTGAAGGGCCTCGCGTCACTTCCCTGACGGCTCAAACAACCCGGTCACCGCGCCCGCGGGGTCCTCAATAATCGCGTACCGGCCCTGGCCGCCCATGTCTTCAGGCGGATGGCGCACTTTGCCGCCGCGCTCCTGGCATCGGCGCACGGCTTCGTCGAGGTCGGCGACCGTGATGTAGATGAGCCACGCCGACGGCAGGTCCGCGTTGTGGCCGCGCGCATGACAAATGCCCGCGACGGGTTGCGCGGCGCCGGGCGGCGTCATGCAGTAATCCTCGTAGTCACCCATGGCGAAGGGCGAAGGGACCCACCCGGTGACGTGCTGGTAGAAATCGCGAACGGCCTCGGCGTTGGGAACCGTAAGATCAATCCAGCCGATCTGGCCTTCCTCCATTACGGAAGTATAGCTCGAAACCGGTCAGCTTCTCTTAGCCGGTCACTTGAATTGACTCGGCCACGTCGCCCTTGCGCTCGGGAATGAAATGAACGGAAGTGCCCTCGTTGGTGCGCGAGGACAGGTCATTCAGCTTGAGGCTGTGGTCACCCGACCGGATCCGCGTCGAGGGGGTCACGATCATATCGAACGGAGTTCCGCTGGCGTCCATGACCACCACGCGGTGTTCGGCGGTATTCACCATCGCGATCTTTCCCGACAGGCTCTCCGCCGGCCAGGCGCTGCGCGCCTTCTTGGCAGCTACCGTGGTCGTCTTGTGGGCCGCGGGCGCCGACTGTTCCGTGGCGGTCGCGGGGACCGAAAACAGTAGCGCGCAAGCCGCGGCGCCCAGCATGGTCAACATCATTCGACTTCTCATCATTCACCTCCAAAATGCCGTTATTGAAATGCCCACATCACGGCAAACGCCGGTTTACCCGGCGATGCCGTGATTCGCGTTCATGCGCTTACGAGGAGGACTTCACTCCCAAGTCCGTCCTCAATTCTCGGTATTCTGGCTGAACTTTGGCGTAACTGACGGCGTGGTCCACGGAATGTGTCAGGCTCTCGGCCTGCGTATAGAGGTTGTTGACGTAAGTCTGGTAGGTGGAGAGCCACAGAGCGTGCTGATTCTGGCTTCCGAACAGGATGGCGTCCGTGGCGTCGTCGGCCATCAGGCGCAACGTCGTCCCGATGCGATCGATGGTTCTCTGTTGCCAGGGCGTGTCTACGCGGCGAATGGCCTCAAGACGGCACATCTTTTGACCCATATCGTCGATCAGCGACGCAACCCGGGTTAGCTCGTCGGCGTTGGAGTACCAACTGAGTTCGTGACTCTCCGGAAAGCTCTGCAGCTTCGCCGCGTGAGTGGAGGCCTGCTGGGCGTCCAGTTGAATGTCCTGGAAAATGCCATCGGTCTCCTTCTGAAAGTTCCACGTGTAGGAAGCGGGGGTCACTTTACCAACGGGGCACCCACGGGCCGACGACATTGCCGCCAGGGCCGGAAAGGCCGCCATCGTGGCGCAGACACATCCGCTCACCAATAAACTCTTTAGTCTCATGGAATCCCTCCTCTGGGTTTTGTTTTTCTCTGCTACTTGAGTAGACGGTGGCAGAGAAGAGATTCGTGTAACGACTTCGTAAAAAATGTGAGCTCACACACAAATGTGGAAAGGCGCCCCTACTCTAGGTTGAACCCTTCCACGACCATGCGCGGGTTCTCGCCGCGCGTGTCGGCATCGGCCAACTCCGTGCGGATGGTGCGGCGTTCGCCGGGCATCAGGGCAACATAGTTGTCGCTGTAGAGCGCGGGCAGGATGCGGTCGCCGGTTCTTTCGCGGACCGCTTTCAACCGCACCATCAGGGCCGGCTGGGCCGAGAGGTTGTGTAACTCAGTGGTCAACAACCAGCGGGCGCCCTGACGCTCCGCGCGCGTCGTGGATTCCACCCTGACTTTCGGCAAATCGCGAACGGCGCGGTAATTGCCGTCCTCGACGCCGCGCCAGTAGAAATTCTCGGATACCGTGTCACTACCGCGCGTCAGCTTCAAACGGATGAAGTGAACGGCAGTCAGGCCGGACGGGTATTCCATCTTGATGGGCGATACGGTGCTGTCCTCGGCGCTATCCACCGTGGCCGTCTTTTCCCACCGCGGAGAGCCGTCCAGGTTCAGAATTTCCACGCGCGCGGTCAAGCCGCGGGCCTCGCCGCCACTGTAGTTCACCACCTCGATGGTGTCGGCCGACGGGTTCCACTGAATGTGCAGCGGCTCGGACGCTTTCTTCGCCCCGAAATACGCGGCCGTCGGCTCGAAGTAATAGTCATAGGTCTGCCACACGAACGACGGCCAGCACGGATGGCTCATCCAGATCAGCAGGCCCATGCGGTTTTTGCTTTGCGCCTCGAACATGGCGCGGTAGCCTTCATAGTTCACGAATTGGGCCAGCGTCACCCAATCGGCGGCGTTGGTGGCGCCACCATAGGCCGTGTCGATGCGGCTGCGGAACGCCGCGCCGCCTTGCGCGCCGTTGAGCGAGAAATCGTGGATGCCCCATACGTCGCCCTGCGGCCACATCGCCGCCTCCGGCATCATCAGCTTCAGACTTTCGATGGTGGGAATGTTGGGCATGCCCATCTCGCTGTGCAGCTTGAGCATGGCCCGATCGAAGTAGGATTTCAGCGGCATGGCGCGGTAGGGGCCGCCGCCGCTGACCAGGCCCTGGGAGGAGCTGGAGATGTAGCGAATGTCCGGGTGCAGCTCGGCCAGCAGTTTGCGGATGCCGTCTTCCAGCGGCGGGGGCGGGGAGCCTTCGTTACGGCCGCAATACAGGCCCATCGCGGGGTGGTTGCGTATGCGCAGCAGCGTGTCGCGGACGTTGCGCAGGAACATGTCGTTGTCTTCGGGGTTGGGGCCGTCGACGGGGTTGGCGAGCCAGAAATCCTGCCACACCACGATGCCGTAGCGGTCGCAGGCGTCGTAGAAGGCGTCGTCGCCGGTTTGTCCCACCCAGTTGCGGATCATGGTGAAGTGCATGTCGCGGTGGTAGCGGACGGCGACGTCATATTCGCGCGCGCGATAGCGCAGCGTGGATTCGGGGAAGCCCCAGTTGCCGCCGCGCGCGATGAAGCGGCGGCCGTTGATGAAGATCTTCAACGCGCCGCCGTCTTCGGTGTAGGTGAATTGGCGGATGCCGGCGTGGAAGCGTTTCGTATCGGACACCGCTCCCCGGCGGTCGCGGCTCAGTAGCAGTACGTCGTAGAGGTTGGCGTCGCCGTAGCCGGCGGGCCACCAGAGCTTGGGGTTAGGGACATGCAGCGATTGCGTGATGGTCTTCTGGGAGGATGGGTCGAGCGTCACCGGTGTTTCGAACGGCACGTTGCCGAAACGGCCGCTGAACGTTCCGGTCCACGGCCGGGCTTCGTGGTTGCGGAGGGTCGCTTCGATGGTGACGTCTCCGCTGGTCGTCGTCGTGACGAAAGGACTCTCGATGGTCACCGGGCCGGTGAAGTCAAGCTCGACGCCGGCCCAGATGCCGGTGTTGCGGCCGCGGATGGTGGGGATCCAGTCCCAGCCGATGGAGGCGTGGTAAGTGGGGTTGTCGGCCCCCAGCGCGCCGCCGTTCAGCCCGGGGCTTTCGAAGGTCTTCTCCTTCACGCTGCCGGGCGTGGCGTTCTTCTCCACGCGCACGGCCAGCGCGTTCTTAGCGCCGGAGCGCAGGTAGCCTGTGACGTCGAACCGCCCGCGCATGAAGCCGCCTTCGATGCGGCCGATCTTCTCGCCGTTCAGGTAGACTTCGGCCTTCCAGTTGATGCCGTCGAAGTTCAGCCAGACGTGCCGCCCGCTGGCGAGGGGCGGCACGGCGAACTCGTTGCGATACCAGAAATCGGCGTAGAAGAACGAATCCGAAATCGCGAGCTGGTTATCGCCGAAGTTGGGATCGGGCAGCGCCCCGGCGTTCCTGTAGCTCGAAAGGACCGTGGCGGGGACGGTGGCCACCAGCCAGTCCTGGTCCTGGAATCCGGGCTGGGAGAGCGTTTCGCCGCTGGCCGTCACCAGCGAATCGCGCTGGATGCGCCACGCGCCGCCGCTCAGGCCGGATGCGGGTTTCGGGCGCGCCACCGGTCCCCCGCGGCCGTAGACTTCGAGCTCGCTCAAAATGTAGCCTTCGGGCGAGGCCGGCTTGGTGAGCAGCACGCGGACGTAGCGCGCCTTCACGGGCTTTGCGAGTGTGAAATCGTCGGCGGCGGGCAGGGCTTCCACGGTGGTCCAGGTGGCGGCGGCGTCGGAAGTCTGAAGCGCGCCTTCGGCGGGCCGGCGAATCCAGGAGAGCGCCACGCGGTCGAAAGTACACGCGGCGCCGAGATCCACGTAGACCCACTCCTCGCCGGTGCCGGCGGGCATCCAGGCGCTGGTGAACTGGTACGGGCCGCCCACTTCCACGCGGCGGTTCTCGCGGAAGAACGCGACCTCAGCCACGCGCCAGGTGGTGGCGCTGGGGGCGTCGAATTCGACGCGGTAGAAACGGGCGTGGGCGGGGGCAGGGAACTGGACAGCGCACTTGCCGGAATCGCGGCCGAGTTCGTTCCACTGCTGGGCGTCGTCGGAAGCGGTGACGGCGCACGTCCAACCCTCGGCCTGCGTGCGGGCCTCTACCGTGATGCGATCGACCTCCAGCGGAGAATCGCCGCCGGCCAGCTCGAACTGCACCCAGGCGTTCGTACCGCGAAGCTCCACGGTGCTGACGGGGTTGTGGTCCAGCATCAGCTCGCGCTGGTTCTTCTTGAGCACGCCCTGCTGGCTGGTGGAGGTCGAGAGCCAGCGCGGGAGGCTGGTCTCCTTGATGCCGTCGGTCACCAACTGCGCCGTGAGGTTGTAGTCGTAGGCGCTGGATTGGTAGGCCGGACGATGGAGCGCCAGGTTGCGGTAGGTAGTGGTGTCGGGGACCAGCGTGGGGGCGAAATCCTGGCTGGGGTCGCCGGGATAGACGCCGATGCCGCGTGTGTACGGCTGCGCATTGAGGATGGATGCAGCCAGCAGGGTGAGAAGAAGGATGCGGTTCATGACGGCAGTATTCTAGCAGGGAAAAGGGGACAGACGCATTTTAGAAAATGCGTCTGTCCCCTTTTTCCTTCAGCTTCGCTCCAGCAGTTCCAGCAGCTTCTCTTGCACGGATTCGCCGGTGGGGGTGTCGGTGGTGATGACCAGAATGGTGTCGTCGCCGGCAATGGTGCCGACCACCTCCGGCCACTCCTCGTTGTCGAGCGCCACGGCCACGGAGTTGGCGTGTCCGGGAGAGGTCTTCAGCACCACCAGGTTCTGCGCGCGCAGGACATCCTTCAGGAACTCGGCGGCCAGCAGCGAGAACTGCGGGCCGGTTTCCTCGGGGGCCATTTCCTTGTAGCCTTCCCGGGTCTTCACCAGGCGCAGGTCGCGTATGTCGCGCGAGAGCGTCACCTGGGTGGCGGCGATGCCTTGATTCTTCAACTCCTGGGCCAGCTCATCTTGTGTCGAGATGCGCTTGCCGCGAATCAGCTTCAGGATCTGGCCTTGGCGGTAGGTTTTGGTCATACGTTCATCTCAGAAAGGCGCTGGCGGGCGGCGGCCAGCGCGGCAGCTACTGATCGGGGGCCGGTTCCGCCGGGGATTTCGCGCGATTTCATGCCGCGCTTCGGGTCGAGCAGCGCCGCGAAATCGCCGGTGAATTCCGGCGCGAAGCGCTGCATGTCTTCCGCGGTCCAGTCGGCGGGCTTCTTGCCGCCGCGCACGCTTTCCAGCACGAAGCGGCCGGCCAGTTGGTGCGCTTGGTGAAAGGGTAAACCGGCGCGGGCCAGCGCTTCCGCCAGGTCGGTAGCCACCACCCAGCTTTCTTCGGCGGCGGCGGCGGGCGCGGCGGGGTTCAGCTTCACCGACTGAATGACAACGCCCGCCATTTCGAGCGAGCCGGCTAACTGATCGGCGGCTTCGAAGAGCGGGACCTTGTCCTCCTGCATGTCGCGATTGTACGTCATGGGCAGGCCCTTGATGGTGGTCATTAGAGAGACCAGGCAACCCATGACGCGGCCGCTTTTGCCGCGGATCAGCTCCAGCGAATCGGGGTTCTTCTTCTGCGGCATGAGGCTCGAGCCGCTGGTGACGGCATCGGCCAGTTCCAACCAGCCGAACTCTTCGCTGGAATAGAGAATCCAGTCTTCGGCCAGACGGCTGAGGTGGATCATGGCAACGCTGGCGGCGTAGACGAAATCCAGCACGAAATCGCGGTCGGCGGAAACGTCCATGCTGTTGCGCGTTACGGCTGCGAAGCCGAGGTCTTGCGCCATGGCTTCGCGGTCGAAGGGGAAGCCGCTGCCGGCCAGCGCACCGGAGCCTAGCGGCAGCACGTTGGCGCGCGCGCGGGTTTGGTCGAAGCGCTCCGCGTCGCGCGCGAACATCTCGAAATACGCCAGCAGGTAGTGCGGCCAGAGCACGGCCTGCGCGCGCCGCAGGTGCGTGTAGCCGGGAATGACGGCGTCGGGCGAGCGCCCGGCAAGGTCGAGCAACGCGCCCATCACACCTCCCAGCAGCGCGCGCACGCGGCCGCATTCCTCGCGCAGCCACAGGCGCGTATCGAGCGAGACTTGCTCATTGCGGCTGCGGCCGGTGTGGATCTTGTCGGCTACCGGACCGGCGCGCTCCTTCAACTTGCGGATGACATACGTGTGGATGTCTTCATCGGCGGCGTTGGGGTCGACCGGCTCCTGGCGGATCTCATCGAAGGCCGCGATAATCTGTGCGCGCTCTTCAGCCGTCAGAATGCCGACGCGCTCCAACGCGCGCGCGAACGCCTGCGAGCCGCGGATATCGGCATCCAGGAGCCTCCGGTCGAAATCCAGAGACCCCGAGAAATGCTCGAAGACCTCGGACGGTCCCGATTCAAAACGCCCGCCCCAGAGTTTCATTTGGGCTTGCCGGCGATGGCCGCCCGCACTTTGATCGGCAAACCGACCAGGTTGATGAAACCGAGCGCGTCCTTCTGATCGTAGCTGGCGCCCATGGTGAAGCTCGCGATCGCGAGCGAGTAGAGCGAATACGGCGACTGGCGCGAGAGCGGCTCGATATTGCCCTTGTAAAGCCGCAGTTTCACAACGCCAGTGGCGGTCTCGGTCACCTTTGCGAAAAACGCGTCGAGGGCCTCGCGCAGCGGCGTGAACCACAGGCCGTTGTAGACCATCTCGGCGTAGTCGAGCGCCAGCTTCTGCTTGTAGTGGAGCGTGTTCCTGTCGAGCGTGAGCGCTTCCAGTTCGCGCATGGCGAACATGATGAGCGTGCCGCCGGGGGTCTCATAACAGCCTCGGGATTTCATGCCCACGAAGCGGTTCTCCACCAGGTCGATGCGGCCGATGCCGTGCTCGGCGCCGACGCGGTTCAGGGTTTCCAGCAACTCGACGGCGTTCATCTTCTTGCCATCGACCGAAACCGGGACGCCGTTTTCGAAACCGATGGCGACTTCGCCGGGTGTATCGGGCGCGTCGGCGGGGCTCTTGGTCAGCATCCAGATGTCATCGGGCGCGGCGTTGGCGGGGTCCTCGAGCGCGCCGCCCTCGTGCGAGATGTGCCAGATGTTGCGGTCCCGGCTGTAGATCTTGGTGGTGGAGGCGGAGATGGGCACGTGGTGCGCGCGCGCGTACTCGATGGCGTCCTCGCGCGAAACGATGGTCCACTCGCGCCACGGCGCGATCACGCGAAGCTGCGGCGCCAGGGCCTTGTAGGTGAGCTCGAAGCGCACCTGGTCGTTCCCCTTTCCCGTGCAGCCGTGCGCCAGCGCGTCGCAGCCGCTCTTGAGCGCCACCTCGACCTGCTTCTTGGCGAGCAGCGGACGCGCGATGGAGGTGCCGAGCAGGTATTTGTGCTCGTAGACGCCGCCGGAGCGGACCAGCTTCCAGAGGTACTGCGAGACGAATTCCTCGCGCATATCCTCGACATACACTTCCGAAGCGCCGGTTTTGCGGGCCTTCTCTTCGAGGCCGGTGAGTTCGTCGGCGCCTTGTCCGATATCGCCGCACACGGCCACCACTTCGCAGCCGTAATTCTCCTTGAGCCACGGAATGATGACGGAGGTATCGAGCCCCCCGGAATAGGCAAGAGCTACTTTCTTAGGTTTGTTCATAAAGGTGTTAGCTCCGTAGGAGCGTCAGACTGTAGCCCACGGCGCAAGCCGTGGGAATAAGCGCGAAAACAATCCAGCCCCGGAGGGGCGTAAGATGCTCCGGGCCAATTCTTCCGCCCCGTTCCGGGGCTTTCCGGCCGTTCGTCCGTTCCCCAAGGCTGACGCCTTGGGCTAGGTTCTTTCGCCCTTTCGGGCTTGGGTCGTGGCATAGAGTCACACTCACAATAGCATCATCAACAACAGCGCCTTCTGCGCGTGCAGCCGGTTTTCGGCCTGATCGAAGATGGCGGAGCGCGGGTGCTCCATGATGGAATCCGTAACCTCTTCGCCGCGCTTGGCGGGCAGGCAATGCATGAATATGGCGTCGGGCCGCGCCTGCGCGAACAGTTCGTCGCCCACCTGGAAGGCGTGGAAAGACTTCTTCCGCTTGACCAGTTCCTGCTCCTGCCCCATGCTGGTCCACACATCGGTGTAGACGGCGTGCGCGCCGGCCAGCGCCTGCGCGGTCTCGTGCGTGATCAGCAGCGAAGCGCCGGAAACCGCGGCCAATCCCTCGGCCTGCGCGACGATATCCGGATCGGGCGTGTAGCCCTCCGGGCAGCCGATGGCGAAATCCGCGCCCAGCCGGAGGCTGGTCAGCATCAAGGAGTGCGCCACGTTGTTGCCATCGCCGATGAAGGCCACCTTACGGCCCTTCAGGTCGCCGAAATGTTCGCGGAGCGTTTGGGCGTCGCCCAGCGCCTGGCAGGGATGGTAGAGGTCGCTCAGGGCGTTGATGACCGGCACGGACGACCACGCAGCCAGCCCCTCGACGGTGGCCTGCTGGAAGACGCGGGCGACGATGCCGTCCACCCAGCGGTCGAGGTTGCGGGCGACATCCTTGAGCGGCTCCCGGACGCCGATCGGCCCATCGACGAAGAGCGCATCGCCGCCCAACTGCTTGATCGCCAGCTCGAACGTCAGCCGGGTGCGCAGCGATGGTTTTTCAAACAGCAGGGCGATGGACTTGCCGTCGAGCGCGCGGGCATAATCGCGCGGCGATTGCTTGACCTCGGCAGCGAGATCGAGCAGGTGAAGCAGCTCATCGTCGGTTAGATCGAGATCGCGGAGCAGGTCAGACGCGTTCGTTTTCATAATCTGAGCCGGGTTGAAGACAGTGGCCATAGCGGGCGCCTTCAGTGAATGTTTATTCACTATAATGAATAATCACACATTTGGGAGCGGGTGTCAAGGGGGGCGGACTCAGACCGATTCACCTCACCGCTTTCTATGGGCGGTTGACCCGCGCTGTTTCACCCGTCCCGCCGGAGCATCCGCGCTTAAAATACCCGCAACCGCCTTGCGTCCTGGTGTACACTAGAGTGCACCGGAGGGTCAAACTGGAATACCTCGGGTCAACCCTCACCAAGAAGGAGAAACTCCATGAAGCGATTGACGGTAACTCTGTTGATGATGGCGCTCAGCGCCGGAATGCTACTCGCACAGACCCAGAACAAGGCCACGGATGCAAAGAAGACGGCAGCTTCGGCCACCGCAGTTGCGGATGAGCTCAAGCAGATCGAAAACGATTGGGTGGATGCGTCGAAGACCAAGAATGCGGACAAGTTGGGGGAAATCCTCGCCGATAGCTGGGTGGAACTCGACTAGGACGGCAAGCGGACAGACAAGGCCAAGGCTCTCGCGGAACTGAAATCGCCCGGCAATGGGTTGGACAGCTTTGAAATGGGCCCCATGACGGTCCGTGTTTTCGGTAACACCGCGGTCGTAACCGGAAGCGACACCGAAACGAGCATGGAGAACGGCAAAGATACCAGTGGAAAGTACGTTTGGACCGATGTGTTCGTAAAGCAGAATGGCAAGTGGAGAGCCGTAGCGTCGCAGTCCACCAAGGTGCCTAAGTAGCCTGCGATAGACTCGCCCAGGCGGAGCCTGCCTCGGCGCTCGGCAAGAGTGACCCATTTGTGCTCGGTTAGAATGACCCACACCGAGAACACGATTTGGCGCAGGGCAAGGCGGGAACCAGCAATATCATCCACGCCGAAGGCGTGCGGGTTGATTCTTCATCATCCGCGCCAAAGGCGCGTAACCCCATTATTTTGCAAGGCGGACCGCGTGCGGCCGGGGTAACGAGACCGCCTGGAGCGGCGGCACCTGGCCCGCAGCGGTGTTTGCCGCGCGCCAAAAACACGCCGTTGCCTCGCGCCAAATGGCCCATTCGTGCCGGCCAAGTGGGTCACTTTTGGCGAGCAAACCGGGGTAACTTCTCGCGAGTGCCGAAGGGGTACGCGGCCAATTCCGCCCTCGGCCGCGGAATTGCGGAAGAGTTCTCAGCCGTGGACTGCAAGACTTCCTATTGAGCTTTGCGGAATACAGTGACAGCGGCGGTTGCCAACCGCCGCGCAGGATGCCATCCTGCCCCACTAAAAAGCCAGGCCGGCGCATTCGCTGGTATGATCAAAGTCAAGGGCAGAACTCCATGCGCTATACGGTCATTCTTGAGCAGGAAGCGGATGGCGGATACGTGGCCACCGTGCCGGCACTGCCCGGCTGTGTATCCCAAGGCGACACTCACGATGAGGTCATGAGGAACATCCGCGAAGCGGCAGATCTTTATGTAGAGGACTGTATCGCCTCTGGTGACCAGGTCCCGACGGAAGCGGGAAGAGAATACTGCGAGCTCAAGACCGGCACCCGCCAGTGAAACTCCCGACGGACCTTTCCGGCTAGGAATTGGTGAAGGTGCTTATGCGGGTGGGATTTGCCGTTAACCGCCGAAGAGGAAGCCACATCATCCTTAGGCGCGGGGACCCGTACGCCCGCGTCGTCGTGCCGGATCACAAGCGACTCCGCCCTGGAACTTTGCGGCAGATTCTACATGAAGCAGGGGTGACCGTGGAGCGTTTGTGGGAACTACGCTGAACGGCGAGGAGACCGGATCCCAGGGCATGAAAAAAAGCGACATACCGAGATTCATCGAGCAGGCCGTCCGCGCCCATGATTTTCATCGTACCGTTCAGGACATCAAGGCGCGTAATGCCGGCACCGATCCGGCCGAGATACAGGCCCTCGTTGACGATACCGTGCGTGAGGTTCGGGCGGAACGTAGCGCCAAAGGGAAGTCCCACAAACCCTGATGCTCGTGGTGCTAAGCGCGAGATCGGGGCCTGGTCATTCCGCTGGCGGCGGCGCCATGCGCGTTCCGGGCGTGATGATGACTTCGCCGGTTGACCTCAGGCAGATCTCGTAGACCCGGCCGGGCTCCAGAAGCATGTAGGGGGCGTCGCCGTGGATAGCCCGTACGCCGCGCTCCTTCGCCAATTTCTCGTCGTTGGCAAGGTCCCAGAAGCGTCTCCAGAGGTCCTTCTCGAATTCGCTGGCCGCGTGCCGCTCCGCGTAGACCTCGGGCACCTGGCCGTCCTTGTCGATGACGAAGCCATCTTCGGCGCGCATGGTGCTGGAGAAGATCCGGCGAAACACCATGAGCGCCGCGCCCTTGATCGGGTCGCCCTGCTCGACGAAGTGGTCGTCGAATTTGATCACCAGAGTATCAAAATAGACCTCCTGCCCCGGCAGAGTGAACTCTCGAGAGGTACTGATCGGCTTGCCGGCGTCGTCAACCTCGGTGAACCGAATCGTGGTTTGCAGGTTGCCCTGCTGGTCCTTCTCCTGTCGCAGAACCTCGACCCGCGCCCGGCGGTCGATGTGCTTCAGAATCTTCAGGTAGGCTTCGAGGCGCTGGTTGTCTTGCTGGAGCTTGACAATGGTCGCTTGCTGCTGGCGGATCTGGTCCTGCAACGCCTGCCGCGGCTTGACGACCAGTTCATACGACAGATAGACGCTGGCGGCGGCCACTGCGACCAGCAACACGGACACGACCAGGGACCGAATGGGGAAATGACGGCCGCCGCTCATATCAGCGCCGCGATTGGCGATGCGCGCCGCCACCTATCCCGCCCAGGTCGATGATCACCGCGATCAGCAGCCACAAGAGGTTGATTCCCGCCGTGGGCATGCCGCTGTTAATTTCCCAGGCATAAACGATGGTGGTGAGCGGCAGGAAGATGAAGCCGAGTACCGGCAGTACCAAGCCACCGTGGAATGCGCGCTGCAGGTAGGTCGAGTAGATCCACATCAACACCAGCGCCACGCGCGGAAAGAGCAGGAGAATGAGCAGGAGAAAGCAAGGCATAGCCGGTCCTAGAGCAACTGTGGTGCCGTTCAGGTGAAGCCGGGATTGTCGTGGGATGCGGGCTTACCGACTGGCCTGGCGGAGCAAAGATTGCACTCGACGCGGCGAATTCTGCACTCACTGCTTCACGGTGAGCAGGCGGTCTTCTTTGGGGAAGGTCTCCACCACAATATCCTTGTAGAGGACTTTCTGCTCGCCGTTGAAGCCGTGGAGTTGCATGCCGATGGGGCCAACCTTGATCCGGTTGGGGTCGGGCTCGCGCCATTCCATGATCTCGACGCCGTTGAAGGCGGAGCGGACGCGGTTGCCTTGTGCCAGAATTTCCACCTTCACCCAATCGTGCTGGGCGGTGACTTTCTCCGTGGTCAAATAGTAGACGCGGAGGGCCCTGGCCTCGATATAGTCCCACATGCTGGGGATGGGGAAGATCACCAGCGGGCCGCGCGTGTTCCACTTGTTGGCGCCTTCCTCCAACACTTGGCCCCAAAAGCAGACGCCGGCGTGGTTCTCCGATTCCACCATCTTCGACGATACGGTGAGGCGGAAATCGGTGTAGTTGTCCTTGGTGAACAGAAAGCTGGTGGGCACTCTGCCGCTGGACTTTCCGACGATGGCGCCATCCTCCACCGACCACCAGTCGGGACTGCCGTTCCAGCCGTTCAGAGTCTTGCCGTCGAAAAGCGTCTTCGTCACGGATGCGCCGGCCCGCAGCGGGGTCAGGGGAATCGCCGCCACTTCAGCGGCAGTGAAGGGCACCCCGGGCGGACGCGGCGGCGGCGCGGCGGGGGGCGCGGCCTGCTGGCTCCATAGCAGACCGGCGGCTGCCAAGAGAAGGAATGCGGTAGATGTCTTCATCGACATCAGTATAGGCGATAAAACCTGTTACAACAGAGGGCATGGCACAGGGATCCACGCGCCGCCGGGATTTTCTGAAAGTAGCGGGCTGCGCCGCGTTGACCATCAGAGGTGCCAACGACAGAGTGAACGTGGCGTTCATCGGAGCGGGCCGGATGGGCGCGAAGAATATGGGGTATGCCGCGAGAGTTCCGGGCTTCGAAATTGTGGCGGTTTGCGATGTGCGCCAGCCGGCGCTGACGGATTTCCGCGAAATTCTGGCGGCCCCCTCCATCGACGCGGTATGCATCTCCATGTCGGACCACTGGCAGGCGCACATGACGGTGGAAGCGTGCCAGGCCGGCAAAGACGTCTACGTGGAGACGCCTGCCTTCGTGGATGTGGAAGAGGGCGTCAAAATGGTGCAGGCTGCCCGCAAGTACAAGCGCGTGGTGCAGGCGGGCACCGTCGAGCGCTCGAGCGCGTCGGTTCAGAGGGCGCGCGAGATGGTCGGGAGCGGCGCGCTGGGCGAGGTCCGCTTCTGCCGCGCGTTTGAGGCCGCGGCGACGGATGGGGGCGTGCATGTGATGGACATCCTTCAGTTCGCCTTCGATGAGGCGATGCCGGTTTCCGTCACCGCGCAGGGCTGCGCGCCCGACACGATGCTGGCGACGTTCCGCTATCCCGGGTTTGTGGCGTCGTACGAGAGCCGCGCCGGCAACACGTACGGCGCGGCGTTCCACGGGACGAAAGCTACTCTGATAGTGATCCCCGCGGCCGACGCGCACGTGGCCCACTGGAAGAATTTTCTGGAGTGCATACGCACGCGCGCCAAACCCGTTAGTGAAATCGAGACGTGCGTGCGCAGCACGGTTACATGCATGCTTGCCGAGATCGCCATGCGGCATGGCATGACGCTCAACTGGAGGTCTGATAACTATGAGATGGTTCCGTTTATGCACCGCTTTGCTGGCTGGGTTGACGCTGGCGAGCGCGCAAAGCCCTACGGGGAAGTGGATTGCGAGGTACTCGCCGGATGACGAGGCGCGCGAAATCGTTCTGGCATTGAACGTGGAGAGCGGCGGCACGGTGACGGGGTACGTACTGGCGCCGAATTATGAGGACCGCATCGTCGAGGGCACTGCCAGCGGCGCCCAGGTTACATTCGTGGCCGAGCGCGAGGCCAATAACAACACCAGGCGGCGGAGCAACTACAGCGCGGTGCTGGAGGGCGGCAAGCTGAAGCTTACTATGCCGGCTGCCGGCAATCGCCCGCCGCAAGTCATCGAATTCACGCGCGCTTCGGCCGAGGCGCAGGCGCCGCTGCCACCCGTGCCGCCCAAGATATCGCTCCCGGCGCCGGCCGCCGTGCGC
>JBAWDI010000319.1:0-2010 GCA_049590695.1 Bryobacteraceae bacterium | reverse complement strand
TCCCGCAGGGGAGAACCGCTTCCTCCAGCTTGATCTTTCCGCGGCGTACTTCACCGACCTCGAAGGCCACATGCCCGCCAGGGCGGAGCAGGCGGAACATTTCCTTGAATACGGTGGTCATCACGTTCTGCCACTCCTCGAGCTTCTTCGGGACCGTCAGAGCGATGGAGGCCGAGTCGACGCCGATGAACCAGCAGCGCAGCCAATTGTCGTTGGCGTAATCCACCACGTCGAGGAAGGGCGGCGACGTCACCACGAGCGAAACCGAGCCGCTGCGGATCTCGGGCGTGCTGGTCGCTTTGGCCGTCAGCAGAACCGCACCTCGGGCCGCCGACGCCAGGCTTTCCATCTCCTGCCCGCCGCATTCGGACAGCAGTTGAGCCGACTTTTTGCGGATCAGGTCAGCCACGACCCTGCGCGGCGGGGCCTGGCCCCGCTTGGCGTTGAGCTTCCGCTGCACCTGGACGGTCACTGCCTGGTTGGGCGGCATGGTGTAGACGGAAAAGAAGCCTGGGGAGTGTCCGGTCAAGCGGTTCAGGGCAACCATCTGGATCCACCCGTCAACGGGGTCCAATCGCGCCGTTGCCTTTCGCTGCTGAAGGTGCTTTTTTAAGGCGCAGATCTCGCGAAGCGTCTCAGGATGGTAGAATGTCAGCAAATCCTCCGGGAACTGGTCGCTGTCGCGCCAATCGACCGCCGCCAGGCGTTCCTCGACCTCGCTAATCGCCGGCGGTTCAAGCCGCGGGCGCGCCATGCAGATGCTCAGCGGGTTGGCGTCGCAGCCGCAGGGGATCCTCCCAAGCAGGGCAGCCTCTATGATGGTTGTGCCCCTCCCCATAAATGGGTCATAGACAACCTGGCCGGGCGTGGTCAGGCGTTCGATGAAGAAGCGGGGCAGCTGCGGCTTGAAGCAGGCCCTGTAGGAAATCTCGTGCAGGCTGTTTGCAGCCCGTTGCTTCGCCGTCCAGAACGCATTCACGCAAGTGGGAACGGAAAGGGCTTCCCCGCTGAAAAGCCTGGCTTGCGTCTGCGTCAGGCGGGTCGCGGTGCCGAACTCCTTGAACTGGGTCAGGCGATCGAGCAGCCCGTTCTTGTGGCCCGAACCAAGCCTTGAAAGTTTCTGCGGTTCCATGCCGGAAGCGTCTCAAAACAGGCCGAGGTTAGCCAGTGGATTCCCTGGAGGTTTCAAAGCCATTGCCCGACCGTGCGGCCAAATACCTCGGATATTCTAAACAGGCGGGAATTCGGGCGGGGCCTTGCTCTCGGCCGGTTGCGCCGGCAGGGTCGCTGGGCCGAGGTCGGTGGTCAACAGTGGCTCCGGCCTGGTCACGGGAATGCGGCGCAACTCATCACCGGCCGGCAAATCTTCCAGGCTGCGCAATCCAAAGTACTCCAAGAACAACGGCGTGGTGCTGTATGTCATGGAGCGCCCCATGACCTCAACCCGGCCCGTCTGCTCGATCAACCGGCGCTCCAAGAGCGTCTGCATGACGCCGTCGATCGCGACGCCGCGGATTTGCTCGATCGCTCCGCGCGTCACCGGCTGGCGATAGGCGATGACGGCGAGGGTCTCCTGTGCGGGCAGGGAAAGCCGCGGCGGACGCGCCCTGGCGCCAAGCATCGTGATGATCCAAGGCGCGAACTCAGGCTGGCTGACGAACTGCCATGCGCCGGCCACGCAGACCAGGCGGTAGCTGCGTTGCGCGGCTTCGTGGATCTTCCGCAGTTCCTCCAAAGCCGCGACGATGACGCTCTCTCTGGTGTTCTTGAATGGCTTGGCCTGGTCGCCGTGCTCAGGGGCAGTGGCCAGCAGTTCGCGGAGTACCTTTGGGCTGAGCGGCTTTTCGGCCGAGAACAAGATGGCTTCCAATATGAGTTTCAGCTCCATCGCGGTGCATTCGTTTCGCCGGGCTTGACGGCCGGAGGAGGGCTGGGACTGGCATCCCATCTGGCATCAGTTTCGTTCACTGGTCGCTTTTTCCCAGACCTCCAAATTCTTCAGGATTACCT
>JBAWDI010000318.1:0-5506 GCA_049590695.1 Bryobacteraceae bacterium | reverse complement strand
GCCCTGCCCCCGGAGACGCGCCTCTGGGCGGCGTTGCAGGATGTGAGCGGCGGAACCTGGGGCGGGTGTGTGTTCGATACGGACGCGATCATCCGGGCGCTGAAGGGGGGTGCAGACACTCCTTTACCTTCTGTTAAGATGTAAAGTGATGACACAGGCTACTCTTTCGCGGAAGAACCAGATTGTAGTTCCCCGCGAGGCTCGCGAAGCTTTGGATGTGAAGGCCGGCGACAAGCTGATGGTGGTGGTGCGCGGAGACGTGGTCATCATCCTGCAGAAACCGAAGAGCCACCAGAAGGCAATCGGCGGGATCGCTCGAGGCCTCTATCCGGGCGGATACCTTCGAAGGGAACGCCGAAGTTGGGACTGACCCGTTTGCGGTCTTTTCTGCGGCGCCATCGCTCGATCGCAATCGACACCAACGTTTTCATTTACGCGTTAGAGGCGAATCCCCGATACGCGGCGCTCGCCGATCACATCTTCTCATGGCTCGAACAAGCGGGCCACCGCGGGGTCACCTCCACCATCACGATGATGGAGTTGCTGGTTCAACCATACCGCGCTGGCGACGAGCAGCGGGTCAACGAGTTCTACGGCCTGCTCGCCACATATCCTAACCTGGATTGGATTGCACCGGATTTGGAGATCGCCGATATGGCGGCGCGGATTCGGGCCACGTACGGGCTGCGGACGCCGGACGCCATGCAGGCTGCGACCGCCGTCCGGTCTCAAGTGACGGGCTTGGTCACCAACGATCCCGTCTTTGATCGCGTCGATTCACTTGAGACTCTGGTCTTGGACCGGGTTCTGTGAGCACCCTGCTACCATAGTATTTACTCCCAACAATGGATCCGCAAAACATCGACCTGAAGCAGACCGTCAATCTGCCGAAAACCGCCTTCTCCATGAAGGCCAACCTGCCGCAGAGCGAGCCGAAGCTGCTCGAACGGTGGGCCGCTGAGAATCTCTACCAGCGCATTCGCGCCTCCCGCGCCGGCCGCCCCACTTTCATCCTGCACGACGGGCCGCCCTACGCCAACGGGCGCATCCACCTGGGCACGGCCTTCAACAAAATCCTCAAGGACTTCATCGTCAAGTCCAAAACCATGGCGGGCTTCGACTCGCCCTACGTGCCGGGATGGGACTGCCACGGGCTGCCCATCGAAATCAAAGTGGATAGCGACCTGGGCGCGCGCAAGGCCAAAATGTCGGCCATGGACATCCGCGCCGCCTGCCGCAAGTACGCGGAGAAGTACGTCGACTTGCAGCGCCAGGATTTCAAGCGCCTGGGAGTTTTGGGCCGGTGGGACGATCCCTACCTGACCATGAGCGCCTATTACCAGTCCGTCATCGCCGGCGCGTTCGTCGAGTTTCTGGACCGCGGGTACGTGTACAAGGGGCTCAAGCCGGTTCACTGGTGCATAAAAGACCGCACCGCGCTGGCGGAGGCCGAGGTGGAATACCAGGACCACACCAGCCCCGGTATCTGGGTGCGCTTCAAGCTGACCTCGGACCCCGCCAAGATCCACCCCGCGCTCGCCGGCCGCAACGTCTACGGCCTCATCTGGACCACCACCCCGTGGACCATCCCAGCCAACATGGCCATCGCCTACCATCCCAAGTTCGAGTACGCAGCCGTGGACGTAGCCGGCACAGTTTACATTGTCGCGGCGGAGTTGCTCAAAGTCTCCGCCGAAAAATGCGGCTGGCATGATTACCACACGGTTGCGACTTTCCCCGGCTCAGCCGTCGAGCACGCCGTCTTCCGCCATCCTTTCCTCGAACGCGATTCGCTCGGCATTCTGGCCGATCACGTCACCCTCGAACAAGGCACCGGCGCCGTTCATACCGCGCCCGGCCACGGCCAGGAAGATTACGCCATCGGCCGCCAGTACGGTATTGCGACCTATTGTCCGGTGGATGCCGCCGGCCGCCTGCCCGAGGAATTGATCGGCAAGACGGTTTGGGAAGCCAACCCCGTCGTCATCGAGATTCTGCGATCCGCCGGCGCCCTCCTCGCTCTCGAGAAACTGGCGCATTCCTATCCGCACTGCTGGCGCTGCCACCACCCCGTCATTTTCCGCGCCACCGAACAGTGGTTCATCGGGATGGACCGCAACAATTTCCGCCAGTGCGCGCTCGATGCCGTCCACCGGACCCGCTGGATGCCCACCTGGGGCGAGGAGCGCATCTCCAATATGATCGCCACCCGCCCCGACTGGTGCATCTCGCGCCAGAAGGACTGGGGCGTCCCCATCATCGTCTTCTATTGCGACCAGTGCCGCGAGCCTCTCACCGACCGAAAGATCCTCGACGGCATCGTCGAGCTTTTCCGCCAACACGGCGCCGACGTCTGGTACCAGCGCACGGCCGCGGAGCTGCTGCCCGCCGGCACGCGTTGCGCCAAGTGTGGCGGCGGCGAATTCAGCAAGGAATACGATGTTTTGGATGTGTGGTTCGATGCCGGCTCCAGCCACCTGGCCGTGCTCAATGAGCGCTTCGGGCTCACTTGGCCGGCGGATGTCTACATGGAAGGCGGCGACCAGTACCGCGGCTGGTTCCACAGCTCGCTGCTGGTCGGCACCGGCCTCAAGGGCGGCGCCCCGTACCGCATGTGCGTGCTCAACGGCTGGGTGCTCGATGGCGAAGGCCGCGCCATGCACAAGTCGCTCGGCAACGTCATCGAGCCCGACGAGATCATCCGCCGCCACGGCGCCGAGATCCTGCGCCTGTGGACGGCATCGGTGGAGTTCAACGAAGACGTCCGCCTCTCCGAGACCATTCTGACGCGCCTGGTGGATGCCTACCGCAAGCTGCGCAACACCTTCCGCTACCTGCTCGGCAACCTCTCGGATTTCGATCTAGGGACCGACGCCGTGCCCGGCTCCGAGATGGCTGGCATCGACCAGTGGATTCTGCTGCGCGCCGAAGACCTGGCGGCCCGCTGCCGCGTGTGGTACGAGAATTTCGAGTTCCACAAGGTCTATCACTCGGTCTACGCCTTCGCCACGGTGGACCTGAGCGCCGTGTATTTCGATATTCTCAAGGACCGGCTGTATACCGCGGCCACCAAATCCCCGGCCCGGCGCAGCGCCCAGACCGCGCTCTACCGCTTGCTCGACGCGCTGGTGCGGCTGATGGCGCCGCTCATGAGCTTCACCGCGGAAGAGGTCTGGAGCCACATGGGCCGCCCGGACAGCGTGCACGTCGCCTGCTTCCCGGAACCTGCCGAGTTGTCAGCCGGCCTAGACGACGCCGCGCGCCGACGGTCCGAGGACTGGGACCGCCTCATGCAAGTGCGCGACACGGTACTCAAGAGCTTGGAAACCGCGCGCAACGAGAAGCTCATCGGCGCGCCGCTCGAAGCCTGCGTGCGTCTCTCGGCCGATGGCGATCTCTACCCGCTGCTGGAGCAATACGCCCGCGAATTGCCGGCGCTGTTCATCGTCTCTCAAGTCGCGCTCGGCCGTGCGGACACCTTGAGTGTCCAGGTGGAGCGCGCCGAGGGCCGCAAGTGCGAGCGCTGCTGGAAGTACACTATCGACATCGGCGTCGATACCCGGTTCCCCACCATCTGCGGTCCGTGCGCCGAGGCCGTCGAAGAGATCTGCCATGACCGGCAGTAGGCTGAAAGCGTATGGCGCCGCCGCCGCGGTGTTCGCGCTCGACCGCCTCACCAAGTGGATCGTCGAGATGCGCGTTTCGCCGGCCGATACGTACACCGTGATCCCCAGCTTCTTCGACATCGTGCGCGCGCAAAACCGCGGCGTGGCGTTCGGGCTGTTCAACGAATCCACTTTTGAGTGGCGCACCACCCTGCTAGTGCTGGTTTCCATAGCGGCCGTGGTGGTGGTGAGCGCGGTCATCTGGAAAGCGCGTCGGCTTGACCCGCTCTCTCTCTGGGGCTTCGCGCTGATTTTGGGCGGCGCCGCCGGCAATTTGTTCGATCGCATTCTATCGGGACGCGTCACCGATTTCCTGGATTTTTACATCCGCGACTACCACTGGCCCGCCTTCAACGTGGCGGATTCGGCCCTGGTGGCAGGCTGCGGACTGTTACTCCTCGATATGCTCCGTCCCCAGCGGAAGGCGGCCAATGTACCCTGAGATCCTGCATATTCCGTTTCTCCACACCTACGGCGCGCTGGTGGCGCTGGCGTTCCTGGCGGGCTTATGGATGGCTACACGGCTCGCCAAACGCGCCGGTCTGAACGCCGACGCGGTGGTCAACCTGGGAATCTACTGCGCCTTATCGGCCATCGCCGGCGCCAAGCTCATGATGTTGCTGGTGGACCTGCCCTACTATGCCCAGCACCCGTCCGAGATTTTCACGCTTGCCACGCTGCAAGCCGGCGGCGTATTCTATGGCGGCCTGATCGCCGCGCTGGCCGTCGCCTGGTGGTACATGCGCAAGACCCGCCTGCCCGCCCTGAAGACGGCCGACGTCTTCGCGCCCGCCATAGCCCTGGGCCACGGCATCGGCCGGCTTGGGTGCTTTTCGGCCGGCTGCTGCTGGGGCGTAGAGTGCCACCTGCCCTGGGCCGTGACGTTCACCAACCCGGCGGCCAACCAGCTTGTCGGAGTGCCGTTAGGCGTCCCGCTGCACCCCACTCAGCTCTACGAATCTTTCGCGGAATTCTTCATCTTCGGCGTGCTCTACTGGCGAATTCGCAAGCCGCACCCCGCCGGCGCCATTATCAGCCTCTACCTGATGCTCTATTCCACCGTGCGATTCGTGGTGGAGTTCTTCCGCTACCACGAACAGGCCAATCCCTTCGGCGGACCGCTGGACGCTTCGCAGTGGATTTCGCTCGGCCTCTTCCTTCTGGGCGCCGCCTACTTCGTGGTCAGACTCTATAGGTATCGGCCCTCCACTTCTTGACCGCCTGCTTGATGGCATCCTCAGCCAGATTCTTTTCCGCCGCCTCCTGGGCCAGTGAGACAAATTCGCCATCCGATGCGAACCGCAGCCCAATAATCTGGCGGATGGTGAGCCTGGGATCGAGCAGTTTGCCGGTCAAGACAAAATGCCGTAAATTCTCCTCCGCGCGAATGGCCCGATCCTGGGCCTTCAGGGCGAAAATTCGGCAGAAGAACATCAGGATCAGCACGCAAACGGTAAGCACCACGATCAGCGAGGCGCTATAGAGACGCTGGTGGTCGCCCCAGGAACAGTACAGGTTCACGCAAGAGCCGATCAGCGTGAGCACCAGCAGCGGGAACAGAACGAAGTGGAACATGGGGACGAGCTGTCTGTGGTTGGCGTAATTCTGAGTTTTCATGTGGCCGTTACTCCTCCCTTTTAGTGTAGTGCGGCGCAAGAAATGCGCCTTATCCACTCCGAGCTGATCGTCGCGCTCGACTCGTGGAGCGACCTTTTAAGGGGCCACGCAAGAATAACTGCATGATTCCGGGCGTCACTCAATCAATGAGTTGCACCATCTCCCTGTTGAGTCGCGGGTTTCATATTCTGCCGACAGCCTATAAACAAAGTTGTTCGATCCTC
>JBAWDI010000317.1:0-2091 GCA_049590695.1 Bryobacteraceae bacterium | reverse complement strand
GGCTCAGCGACCGCACGGCCACATAGATGAGCGCCGCCACGCCGCCCACCAGATGCAAAGCGTGAGACGCCGTCAAGACGTAAAAGAACGAGCTGCTGGGATTGGTGGCGACGTAAATGCCGAGGTCCTTCAACCGCTGCCAGGCCAGCGCCTGGCCGAACAGGAACAGAACACCCAGCACCGCGCCGGCGCTCCACCAGGCGTTGAACTTCGAGCGGATGCCGGCTTTGAGCGCGTGGCGCGCCATCTCGAGCACGAAGCTGGAGGCCAGCAGGACGGCCGTGTTCACGAAGAGAATCGGCGGCTTGGGCATGCTGGTCCAGTCGCCGGAAAGGCCGCGGCGGAACACGAACGCCCAAGTGAGCGCCGCGAACACCATAAAGCTGGCGGCCAGCAGCACGAATAAGCCGATGAAGGAGGCGCTACGGGAGGCGCCGGGTCCGCCGGAGCCGCCGTCTTCCCACGCGCTTTCCACAGGCATACTTATATAGATGCTGCGCACCGGCGAACGGACGCCGGGCGTAGTGCGGCTCTACAGAATGCCGCCGCCGAGCACCAGGCGGATCAGCCCGAACCCGGCCGCAAAGGCGCACAGGACGATTCCGACGATCGCGAGGTTCTTCTTGTCCGCAGGCGCCTGCGAAGTGGCGACGACACTGATGATGAGGCCTACCAGCGAGAAGGGAATGTTCAGCCAGTTGAGCGCGCCGAGACAGGGCAGAAACGCGACCCCCATTCCGAGAATCGCAACGATTCCCCAGACCAAACCTAGCATTTGCATGATGTTTCTCCTTTGGAGTCGGGGCCACCCGCCGTCCACGCCACCAGAGCGCGGCTGGCGACAGGCAACCAGTAGTCGAGTGCCACAACCAGATTGACCAGCCAGGCGAGGAACAATGGGATCGCACCCGAGTTTGCGGCTTGCGCATCGCGCCATCGGCCGCCGGCCACATAGATAAACGCCGTGGTCATGCCACACAACGGACACGGGGTGTGGAATTTCACCCGCGCTTCACAAGCGGGAAACAACGAATGCAGCGTCGCCGGAGCCAACACGAAGGGCGCCAGAATGGCGCATCCCGTCACAACCGAGACAACCAGCCACACGTATTTGAAAGCGGCCTTGAGATCCGATGCCATGGTCAGACCGGCCAAAGTGCGGGGAGAACCGCGCGGCAGACACCGTAGACGGCAAAGGCAGCCAGGCCGGCCGTCCAGAGGCGGCCCCGGACGCGGCAGTTCCAGGGCAGCGCGAAGAGCATCGCGAACGCCAGCGGACTGAGGCTATTGAAGCGGATGGCTTCGCGCCAATGCCCTTTCGCCAGGGCGAACAGAGCGTGGGTGAGGCCGCAAAAGGGACAAGGGCGGCCAGTCAGCCAGCGGAATCCACAGAGGCGGAACCCCAGCTCGGGCGGCGTGAAGTACCACAGGCCGGCCAGCACAAGGGCCGCCCCGGCAGCGCGAATGAGGATGCCGCGCGCCGCCATCAGAGCGTTTCCGCGGTTCGTGGATCGAAGCCCACAATTTCTTTGTAAGCCACGGTGACGGCGGCCAAAGTCACTGGGAAGGCGACCAGCAGCCCGACGATGCAACACAGGAACCCGAGGATATCCACCAGCGCCATCAGCAACAGGAACATGGTGAAGCCGAAATAGTCGCTCTTCACCACCGCGTGACTGGCCTGCATGGCCGGCCAGAAGTCCATCCGCTTGTCCACGATGAACAGGTAGGTGAACTCGAACATGGCGGCCAACACCAAACCCGGGATGATGCAAAGCAGCGTTCCACAGCCAACCAGAAGCCCGATGACGAGCGATGCCACCAGCGTGGGCACGAAGAAGTTGAAACCCTTGAAAAGGTCGGCTAAATCGGTCCGGCGATTCAGCAGCTTCTTCATGCAGAAGATCTGGAAGCCGGCGATCAGGGGGCCGTGCAGGATCATCGGCACCATGCCATTGAGCACCGCGAAGACTATCGTGAGCACAATGAAAGTGCCCATGTCGGCTTTCACCATTTGCCATCCCTCATCCACCCAATGGCCGGCGCGGGCTTGCACACCGGCGGGAGGCGTCCAGACGGGCGGAGCGGCGC
>JBAWDI010000316.1:0-6075 GCA_049590695.1 Bryobacteraceae bacterium | reverse complement strand
GTGCCGCGCAGTTCTCGTGGCGGGCGACGGCGGAAGGGACGCTGGAGGCGCTGCTGGCCGCGGGGCGAGTCTGAGAGGGGGCCGGGGGGTGGTAAATGGGTTCGTTTCGCAGTTTGCGCAAGTAGTTGCATTTTGTTCGGGTTCCGCAGAAATTGGGTTTGTTTCGCAATTCTTCGCGCAGGGCTTTGAGCGTTGCCCTCCGGGGCGCGGGGCCTGTGGATTTGGCCGCGCTGGCGCGATTGGCAGCGAGTTGTTCTGGGGGAACGGTGTGCGGCACGGGATTACTCCTCCGCTCTAAGAGGTAGCATGAGGAGGGGCTTGACTCTTGTATTCGGCAGAGTTGGGTGATGAAAGGAAAGGATTTGTTGAATTTATTCGATGTAACTGACATTTCCGGCTCTGGGGGCCTGTCGCGAGAGCACCGGCGCACGTGCGGACAGATTCAACCGGTGGAGAGCCTCCCACTCGGGACGTTGTTACCACCCTGAGCAGCGGTTGGGGGACAATGGAGAACCTGAAGGAAGAGTTGAAACATGTCTGGAAGCGTTGAAGGAATCCGCATTCAGTTGGAGGGCATCGGCCATCTGGTCCAAGACAGCCGCCTCGCTGTGCCTCCGTACCAGCGGTCGTACGCCTGGACCGAGAAGAACATCACGCAGTTGTTTCGCGATCTCTCGACTGCTCTGGTCGAACAGGAGCAGGAGTATTTCCTCGGCTCGATTGTTCTTATTGATTCAACGGGCGATCGCCCTTCCGTCGTCGATGGGCAGCAGCGACTGGCGACCATTACCATGTTGATCGCCGCCATCCGGGACTACTTTGCCGAAAAGGGGGATCTGAGGGCGCAAGACGTAGAGCGAGGCTATCTCCTCAACATCGATCTTCGGACACAGGAACCTGCCGCAAAATTGCGACTGAACGACACCGACAACGATTTCTTTTTCAAGCGCATCCTAACCAAGCCAACCGACCCGAAGCGCAAGGAGAAGCCCACCAAGGAATCCCATGACCGTATCGTGGAAGGGGCACACTTGGCCGTAATGCAGGTCAAGCGGATTGCGGACTCGACCAACGATCCCTCCTCGCGATTGATCGATTGGATAGAGTACATCTCGACCAAGGCTCGAGTCATTAGGATTCAGGTGCCCGATAGCGCAAATGCCTTTCGGATCTTCGAAACGTTGAATGACCGCGGCCTTAGACTGGCCTTATCGGATCTCCTGAAGAATTACCTCTTCCAGCAGTCTGGCGACCGGATCGGCGAGGCCCAGAAGAATTGGGTCGCAATGGCAAGCGTGGTCGAGGCCGCCGAGGATGAAGGTCTGATCGTCGATTTCATCCGTCATCTTTGGTGCTCCCAAAACGGGGTCACACGGGAGAAGGAACTCTACGACCGCATTAAGGAAAAGATCACAAGCAAGCAGAAGGCGATAGATTTCTCTAACACCCTCGCCGATTCGGCTCGGACTTACGCTGCCATCGTCAACACCGATAACGAGCTTTGGACGTCGTATGGAAGTGAGGCGCGCAGTTACATGGCGACCCTGAACCTGCTCGGCATGACCCAGATCAGACCGCTGATTCTATCGATTCTTCAGCGGTTCAGCCCGGCAGAGGTGAAGAGGTCACTCCGCCTGTTTGTTTCATGGGCAGTTCGATTTGTAATTGTCGGCGGGGTAGGAGGCGGCACATTGGAAAGCCACTACTCAACGCGGGCCTCTGAGGTCACCACCGGAGCAATCAAGACGGCTGCCGCCCTACTAAAGGAGATGCGGCCGACCGTGCCGAGCGACAGTGATTTCGAGAACGCCTTCTCGTCGGCGACAGTGTCACGGCATCCTCATGCGCGATACTATCTTCGCGTGCTCGAACGCCAACAGGCCGGCGAGGAGGAGCCAGAGTTCGTCCCAAACACGAGCGAGGAGCAAATTACATTGGAACATGTCCTACCCCAGAACCCTGACAAGGACTGGAGGCACTTTGATCAGGAGACAGCCAATCGGCTCTACAAACGGATGGGAAATCTGGCGCTGATGAAGAAGACCAAGAATGAAGCCGCAGGGAATGCGAAATTCTCGGAGAAACTCAAACTCTACAGCAAATCGGACTTCAAGCTGACGGCCGGATTGAAGGCCTACGCGGAAAAGGGACGATGGACTACTGGCGCAATCGAGGCGCGCCAGAGGATGTTGGCCCAGTTGGCCGTGCTGGCTTGGCCAAACAAGGTTCTTTGATGATCGATCTGGCACACGGAATGCCTGTCGGCGCCGATCTCGCTCTGCTAACGAATCAGCGGCGTCGCGCAGGCAGAAGGCTCTATAGACTTGGCGGCCAAATGTCGATCATGCTTCCAGGGGAGGACTGCCGCGGGGTGGTGCCGATGAGCGTTATGGAGACGGGTGGCTGCTGTTCGGTGCAGAAGGGTGTGGGTGCCGGATGTCGATAGAAAAGAACTACAACATTAGGTTTGTTGCATCGCTGGCGCTACGTGAGAAGCAGATCCAGCAAATCTACCGCCCTACCATCGCTGTGCACAAGTGGTTTGCGCGTCGCCCTGGATCGCTATTTCGGGGATTGTTGCTCTCCGAGTTTGGCAACAGGCCCGTTGAGGACACCTACTATCAAGTGAACAGCTTCGAGGGCCTTACGATTTGCGATCCGTTCATGGGTGGAGGCACGCCGCTTCTCGAAGCAAACAGGGTCGGTTGCAACGTGATCGGAACAGATATCAACCCGATGGCAGCATGGATTGTACGTGAAACGATCGAGGCAATTGACCTCGGAGATTATTTGAAAGAGGCTGAAGGCCTAGCGGATCAACTTTCTCAAGAGATCGGCCACTTCTACAAGACACGCTGTCCGGTCACGGGTCGCAAGGATGCGGATGTCAAGTATTTCCTCTGGGTGAAGACCGGCAACTGCAAAATGTGCCGGAAGGAGTATGATCTTTTCCCCGGCTATGTACTGGCAGAGAACGCACGGCACACATCGTATGTTCTGATCTGCCCGTCCTGTGGGGATCTCAACGAGGTCGATGATCCTGGGCATCCCGGCATTTGCTTGTGCAAGACGCTCCTAACGATGGAAGGGCCCGTGCGCCGGAACAAGTGTGCCTGTCCGCACTGCGGGTACATCAACTCCGCTCCGTTTCACGGTGGAGGCCCACCTTCCCATCGGCTGTTCGCGATCGAGTACTACAATCCCGATCTCAAAGGGCGGCCTGGCCGCCTCTTCAAGAAGCCGGATCCGGACGACTTCGCGAGGGCAAGAGAGGCAGAAGCCGCCTGGAAGAGGCTCACACCGTCATTCGTGCCAGACGATGTGATTCCGGAAGGTGACGAGTCATCCCGTCTGCGCCGTTGGGGTTACAACCGATTCAGAGAGCTTTTCAACTCACGTCAGCTTCTCGGCCTGGAAACCAGCGCCGGCCTGATCACCCACGTCAGCGATCTCCGGGTAAGGCGTGCTCTGGCAACGAATCTGTCGGATTTGCTGCGGTATCAGAACATGCTGTGCCGCTACGACAGCATGGCGCTGAAGTCGCTGGATATATTCTCGATTCACGGCTTCCCGGTCGGTTATGTTCAGGTCGAGTCTAACCTCTTGGGCATCCGCAACGGAAACACCCTCCCGGTTGGCTCCGGAGGCTGGATCAACATCGTCGAAAAGTACGTGAAGGCAAAGCGCTACTGTACCGATCCCTTTGAGGTTGCCTTCGAAGGCAGAAAGAAACTGACGCTTCCCATCCGGGGTGAATGGATCGGGGAGAAAAACCCCGAACGCCCAGCGGCACATGAGCGGCGGATTGACATTCAGTGCGCCTCGGCGACAGAAACCGCGCTTCCGCCGTCAAGTCTCGACGCCGTTTTCACCGATCCGCCGTACTACGGCATGGTGCAGTATGGCGAGCTCATGCAATTCTGCTACGTGTGGCTTCGGAAGCTGATGGAGAAGAACTTCCCTGGGCTTGAACTCCTCACGACCCGGCACGTTGACGAGCTCACGGGAAACGAAACCGCAAAACGGGGCCTATTGCACTTTGCTGAAGGCCTCGCAAACGTGTACGGGCGCATGGCGCGCGCGCTGAAGCCGGGAGCTCCTCTGGTGTTCACCTATCACCATAATCAGCAGGACGCCTACTTGGCCGTAGGCATGGCGATCCTTGATGCGGGGCTGAACTGCTCCGCTTCCCTGCCGTGCCCGGCCGAGATGGGCGGGTCGATCCATATCCACGGAACTGGATCGTCTATTGTCGACACCGTTTTCGTCTGCCGCCAGAATGGTTCAACACCGCGAGCGTGGCTCTTCGACGACGCTGAAGGACTCGTCAGGATCCTATTTGGCGAGCTAGGCGAACTCCAAGCGGCAGGTATGAAGCCGACCGCAGGCGATATTCGGTGCGCGGCGCTTGGGCACATTACCCGCATGGCGATCTGGCGGCTGAGGCCCTCGTGGGACGGTGCGCTTTCTACCCAGAAGAAACTCTCGATCCTACGTGAAAAGATGAACGCCATCGCCACCGTGGAAACCGTGGAGATCGGGCTTGAAAGGACCCCAATGCCGGAAACGACGATCGTTGGCTGTTTGTTTGGCCGAGAAGAAACGAGGCGGTGGGCCGATGCCGTTGCGTTTTGAAGCAGACTATGGCGATCCTGCCCTTGTCTTTGACCCTCTTGTCGACGAGGTGTTCGCAGAACTTAGGTCCACTTTTCTGGACATGCCTCGGGGTGGTGGCTTTGTCGACTATGCCACTTTCGAGAAGGGCTACCAGGCACTCAAGCGTTCGACGAACGCCTTCGCCGAAGTGACGGCTGAGACTGTGGCGGCTGCCGTCGAGGCTGCTCCGGTAGCCTTCATTGTATTTCGGGCCATACTTGGCTTCACGCCGCCGGAATGGGCCTACGTAACTACCGAAATGACGGGCGTAGAGGTCGATCAGGGGGCGGCGCGGTCGATAGACCGCAAGATGCGTATTCACCCGCTCACGTCGCGTCCCCTTGACGCAACACTGACCGGTCAGCGCATCCGAGCGATGATTGGTGCCGGCGTTAGGACTCTCCTGGCGGGAGCAAGCACCGAGGTTTCAACAGTCCTTCACCGTCTCGACAAGGCCGATACTAAAGGGGGGATCGGGAGCCTTCAGCCGGTGGCCGATCTCGGCGTCCCGTATCCCGTTCTCCTTTATGAACGTTTTCTCGGGAGGCCGTTTGCCTCACACAGGGATTCGGTTACCGAGCTTGTTGGTGAGGTCGTCGAGGGCGCGATCAAGGATGTGTTAGCTGGCGCAAAGGTCAGTTTTCGAGATACGAAGCGGGCAGAGCGGATCACCGGATTTGATCAGGCTCCAGACTTCATCATTCCGGATGAGTTTAATCCCGTTGCAGTGATCGAGGCGAAGCTCAGCGAGGATGACGGCACGGCGCGGGACAAGGTGGCACGTGTTCAGCGTCTGCGCACCCTCCGCGATGAGGCGGGCCACGGTTATGATGTGATCGCCTGCATCGCCGGCCGGGGCTTCAAGGTACGCCGCGAGGATATGCGTCGGCTCCTTCAGGCGACGGACGGAAAGGTGTTCACTCTCTCGACGATGCACTTGCTCATCGATCAGACGCGTATTCAGGAGTATCGGTCCCGAGGTTAGGATAGTGCCCCAAAGCTGACTAAGGCTGACTGTATCGGCAAGCCTCGTGTGATGAGCAGGGGCACCCATCCGGAATTCCGCCTGGTGGTGTGCGGGCTGCACGGCCATGCCACCGGCGCGTTGCACGAATTGCGCGATTCGCTCGACCTGCGGGACGCCGTGGAGTTCCCCGGCTGGATTCCGCGCGAGGATCTGCACGACCTTTACGCGCGCGCCTGGGCATTCCTATACCCGTCGCGGTTCGAGGGGTTCGGGCTGCCGCTGCTGGAGGCGCTGGCCGCCGGCATCCCCACGGCCTGCTCGGGGATCGAACCGCTTTCGAGCATCGCCGCCGGCGCCGCCCTGGAATTCGACCCGCTGGACACAACCGCTATCGCCGAAGCCATGGTGCGCATCGCGACCGACGAGGTTTTGCGGGCGCACCTGGCCGAAGC
>JBAWDI010000315.1:0-1752 GCA_049590695.1 Bryobacteraceae bacterium | reverse complement strand
CGGCGGGCCGGGCGCGGGATGCCGCTATCCGGACGGCGCTGGGAGCCAGTCGCGGCCGCCTGGTGCGACAGACCCTGATGGAGAGCTTGCTGCTCGCGCTCACCGGCGGCGCGCTCGGAGTTGGCCTGGCCTACGGGGGTCTGCGGGCGCTCCTCGCGGCCGCGCCCATCGACCTGCCGCGCTTGAACGAGGTGCATGTGGACCTTCGTGTGCTCCTCTTTGCGCTCACCGTGTCGCTTGCGGCGGGCGCGGTCCTGGGCATCCTCCCGGCACTGCGAAGCGCCGCGGCGGCGCCCTACGAAAGCCTGAAATCCGGCAGCCGCACCAGCACCGAAGGCCGCCGCGGCCTGCTCATCCGCAACCTTCTGGTGAGCCTCGAGGTGGGTCTCAGCGCCACCCTGCTGGTGACTGCCGGCCTGCTGATTTCCAGCTTCGTGCGAGTCATGACCGTAGACAAGGGCTTCGACGTGGAACGCGTGATTGCTCTCGACATGTCTCTTCCCTCAACCAGGTATCCGAGTGACGCGACGCGGGCCGCCTTTTTCCGCCGCGTCTTGGACAAGGCCGCGGCCATGCCCGGCGTCCAGTCGGCCGCGCTCGTCTCAGCCCTGCCCCTCGAAGGGGAGACCTGGATCGACATTGTGGGAACCGAACACGATCCGCGCCCCTTGATGGAAAGGCCTTCCACCAATGTGCGGTTCATCAGCCCCGGGTATTTCAAAACGCTCCGCATTCCACTCCGCGATGGCCGCGATTTCGAAGAGCGGGACCAGGGCCGCCGGGTCGCCATCGTCTCCGCCGGTTTGGCGGAGCGCATATGGCCCGGCCAGAACCCCATTGGCCGCAAGCTCGACAACGGGGACGCCGCGCATTCCGCCATGGAAGTGGTCGGAGTCACTCCGGACATCCGCAGCACCAGCCTCGACCACGACCCGGTCAATATGATGTACATCCCCTACTGGCAACGGGCGCAGCGCAACGGTTCGCTGCTGGTGCGCACCGCCATGGACCCCCGCGGAATCGCGGCGGCGTTGCGCAGCGCGATCTGGGCCGTGGATTCCGAGGTGCCCATACCCGAGGTGCGCACGCTTGATCAGGTGATGGCGAAATCCGTCGCCCAGCGCCGCTTCCAGGTGATGCTGGTGGTGCTGTTTGCCGCCGCCGCGCTGGCCCTGGCGGCCTTCGGAACCTATGGCGTGGTCTCCTACGCGGTGACCCGCCGGAGGGCCGAAATGGGAATCCGCATGGCGCTGGGCGCAAAACGAAGCGATGTCTTGAAGATGGTGCTCCGCCAGGGCATGATGCCGGTGCTTGCCGGCCTGGCAGGCGGCGCCGTGGCGGCGCTGGCTATTGGTCGTTCGATAGCGAGCCTGTTGTTCCAGGTGAGCCCGCGCGACCCCATCGCCTTCACTGCCGCCGCCGCGGTACTGCTGCTGGTCTCGTTGGCCGCGTGTCTGGTTCCGGCCAGGCGCGCCACCCAGGTGGACCCCACCGACGCGCTGAGGTGCGAGTGAGCTATCAGCTTTCAGCGATCAGCAATCAGCTCGCTGCTTCGGGGCGGAGAGCTGAACGCTGAGAGCTGAACGCTGAAAGCTCCCTTACAACAGATCCGCCGTGCTGAAGAAGAACCGCAGCTCGGTTTCCGCGGTTTCCGGCGCGTCCGAGCCATGTACGCAATTGCGCTCGATGCTCGCGCCGAACCGCTGGCGGATGGTGCCTTCCGCCGCGTTGGCCGGGTTGGTGGCGCCCATG
>JBAWDI010000314.1:0-3849 GCA_049590695.1 Bryobacteraceae bacterium | reverse complement strand
CCCTGGGCCCGGCACCCCGGCCGCGCCTGCCCCCGCGCCCGAGCAGGTTCCGAACCCCCTATAGGCTTGGTCCGGGAATAACATGGATTATCTCTGGACCCCCTGGCGGTATCAATACGTCACCACGACGGGGGATCGGGGCGAGTGTTTTTTTTGCGCCGCCGCCCAGGCGTCCAACGACCAGGAGCGCCTGGTGGTGCACCGCGCCGCGCGCTGTTTCGTCATCCTCAACCGCTTCCCTTACACCAGCGGCCATCTGATGGTGGTGCCCTACGAGCACGTCGCCGCGCTGGAGGAGCTTCCCGACGAAACCCTGGTGGAATTAATCCGCCTGGCACGCGACAGCGTGAAGCATCTGCGGACGGCTTACCGTCCGGAAGGCTTGAACCTGGGAATGAACCTCGGCCGCAGCGCCGGCGCCGGCATCGCGGAGCACGTGCATCTGCATGTGTTGCCCCGCTGGACCGGCGACACCAGCTTCATCACCACGGTGGGGGAGACGCGCCTGGTTCCCGAGGACCTCGCGGTCACCTGGGAGAAGCTCGGTCGCGCATTCCGCGGCGAGTGAACGGGGCGGGGCTCGTATAGGATCGAAGCAGTGCCTCTATTCGGGCCCGCTCATATTTCGCTGCTGGCGGGGATCGCGGCGGCCGCCGTTGTGCTGGCGGTGCTGTGCCGGCGGGGACGGGTCTCGGGACGAAGTGCGCGGCTCGCCCTGGGGTTCGGTCTCGCCGTGAACGAGCTGATCTGGTGGGCTTTCCGCTATTCGCACGAGGGTATCCACCTGGCCAACCTGCCGCTTCAGCTTTGCGACATCATAGTGTGGGCCACAGTGCTGGCGTGCGTCACGCTGGTACCAGCCATCGTCGAATTCGCCTACTTCGCGGGATTCGCCGGCGCGGGAATGGCTCTGCTCACGCCGGACCTCTGGTCCGCGTGGCCCTCCTATCCGGCGATCTATTTTTTCACCGCGCACGGCGCCATCGTCGTGGCGTGCTCGGTTCTGGTCTTCGGTGGCATCGCGCCGCTCCGCCGCGGCGCGGTGTGGCGCGCGTTTCGCCTGCTGCTGGCCTATGCGGCGGCGGTGGGGGCCTTCAACGCCATCTTCGGGACCAATTACATGTACCTGTGCCGCAAACCGCGGAACGCATCTCTGCTCGATGCGTTCGGTCCGTGGCCCATCTACCTGGTTGGGGGCGCGGCCGCGGGGCTGGTGCTGTTCTGGCTGTTATGGCTTCCACTTCGGCCGTCAACGCGCGCCCCGGCGCCGCCTGCTTGAAACCGCCATGCCCGCGGGCGGCGCTTATTGGACTTCCGAAGGATCCACCGCCTGGCGGCTGCCGGTGGCGGCGTAGCGGATATACGCGACGATGTCGGCCAGTTGCTGGGCGGTGGGCTTGTCGACCGCCGGCGGGTGCTTCCACCGATTGGTATTGGTCATCGATTCAATCTCAGTCAGGTCTATTTTGCGCAGCTCCGGCGGGGTCTTGGAAAGGTCATAGAGCTGGATAGTCTTGTCGTCCTTCGCGCCCGGCATTGCCGGGAACGTCTCCTTGGACTTCAGCTTGACCTCCTGCACGTACTGCGTGGCGGTGGAATGAACGGCCATCGTGATGGCCGCCGGCGTGAGGCGCCCGATGCCTCTCAGGTCCGGCCCGACCGCCGTACCGCGCCCCTTCAACAAGTGGCAGCTCGAGCACCCGTTGGCAGTTCCAAAGAACAGAGCCTCACCCCGGTCGATCTGTTGCGTAACGGTAGCCTGAGCCAACATCAACACGATCCACAACATGTTCGGACTTTCCTTTCGGTGTCAGTTATGATACCACCGTAGAATAGTGGCGGAGCTATGAAAACCATATGAAAACCGTACTGCTCGGGGGGATTCTCGCTTTCAGCGCGGCTGCTCAAGCGCCCACGGAACCACCACCCATTCTCCAACTGATCCGCCGGCCGGGAGCTGTCATCGCCCCCATCCGGCCGTATGCCGATGCCAGAGCGGCGGTCGATGCTCTTGGAATGGTCTCCATCACGGGCCCGCCCGAAGCGTGGCAGATCGAATCGCACCAGTCGTTCGCCAGCATCGAAGACCTCGACAAGGCCGCCGGTCCGGTCAGCGCATCCAACAGTCCCTCCGGCCCATCCCAAGAGGATACGCTCGCTCTTTCCAGCACGTTGATCGCGTTCTACCGGCCAAACTGGAGCTACCGGGCCGACCAGGCCATCCGGCTGTTCCCGCGGGCGCACTATTTCCATGTCACGATTTACCGGGTCCGGCCGGACGCCGAGGACGATCTTGGCGAGCTGGTGAAGCTGCGGCGGATCGGCTCCGACAGCGTGAACCTGGACCGGCCCGACCTGGCCTACCAGGTCATTTCGGGCGCCCCTTCCGGTACCTTTATCTTCCTTGCCCCGCTGACATCGCTCAAGACCATGGATGAGGGTGTAGCCGAGACGCCCGTCTATGCCGAAGGCGCCGCGGCAGCCCGCGCCAAGACCGCGAGCAAAGTGTCCGCCGATGGCGAAATCAGCCGCGAGCACCTGCTGTTCCGAGTCGAACCCGGCATGAGCTATGTGTCCGACGACTTTGCCGAAGCGGACCGGCAATTCTGGAGACCGAAGAACTGACGATATGCCCCGCGAACTCCTGATCCAGTGCCCCGATGGCTCGATGAAGACCGTTCCGCTCACCGGCGAGCGGCTTTCCATAGGCCGCTCCAGCGCCGCTGAACTGTGCTTTCCGGAAGACGCCGGCCTTTCCCGCCTGCACTTCGCCTTCGAGGCCCAAGGCGACGAGTGGACGGTGCAGGATCTGGGCAGCAAGAACGGCACTTTCGTCAACAATATTCCGCTCAAAGCCCGGCTCATCCTCAAGCCCGGCGACCGCGTCACCGCCGGCCATATCGTCATCGTCTATGCACCCGATGCCGCCGGCCCGGACCCCAGCGTGGTGCTGTTCGAGGGCGGCGAGAGCGCTTCCCCCACCACCTCCACCCTGTTCACCAGCCTCGAAGGCGCGCTCTCCAACCAGACTATGGCCGTCGAACGCGGCGGGCCAGGAGCCTCCGCGCCCATGCAGGCGCTCATTCGAGCGGGCCAGGAGTTGGCCGAGAACCGGCCGCTGGCCGATCTGTTCCCCGTCATCCTCGACCTCGCCATCCAGGCGGTCAACGCGCAGCGTGGCGTGCTTCTCATTTTGGAGGGCGACGCGCTGGTTCCCCGCGCGCGCAAAGGCGCAGGTTTTCGCATCAGCACCGCCGTTCGCGATCGCGTGCTCAACGAAAGATCCTCGATCCTGGTGCGCGATGCGCAGCTCGACGACGCCTTCAAGGGCCGCGTGAGCATCGTCGAGCACAAGGTCCACACCATGATGGCCGTGCCGCTCCAGACCAAGCAGCGCATCATCGGCCTGATCTACCTGGACTCGCCGTTTGTCCTCCGCGAGTTCACCACCGACGATCTGAGCCTGCTCACGGTGATGGCCAACGTGGCCGCCATCCGCATCGAAAATGTGCGTCTGGCCGAGGTGGAAGAGGCCGATCGCATCATGCAGCGCGACCTTACGCAGGCGGCCGAGATCCAGCGCCGCATGCTGCCGGACGAGGCGCCGCGGGTGCCGGGCGCCGACCTGGCGGGCTTCAACGCGGCGTGCCGCACCGTGGGCGGAGACTACTACGACTTCTTTCCGTACGCCGGCAGCCGCGTCGGCCTGGCCCTGGGCGACGTCTCCGGCAAGGGTATGCCGGCCTCCCTCATGATGATGGCGCTGCACGCGCGCGTGCAGGTGCTGGCGGAAGACCCCGGCAACCTGGCCGCGTTCATGACGCGGTTGAACAAAGCCACCTGCGCCAA
>JBAWDI010000313.1:0-2836 GCA_049590695.1 Bryobacteraceae bacterium | reverse complement strand
TCTGGAAGGCCGCGCTCTTGGCGTGGTTTGACCGCCGCCCCGCGTTGCCGTGCACCAGGCCTTCGGCCCCTTCGGCTTCGTACCGCCGGTACAGCCGCTTCACCTGGCGGTAGCTCAGTCGCAGGATAGACGCCCCTTCTTTCTGGTTCAGCTCACCCGCTTTCACTCGTCCGAGCACGCCAGCTCGCCGCGCTTCACGCTCGCTCATCCATGTCCTTCTCACCTGCCTGTAATCGGCTGGGTGAGGGGACATTTCTATCGAGGACTGTAGGGGACATTATCACGGAGCTTCAACACAGATTTAATGATAGGCTCAAACACAGTTGGAGGAGATATGAAGCTGTCGATTCTGTTGGCGGGCGCACTGTTGCCTGCCGCCGTTTTCGCCCAAGCGCCACAAGCTCCGCACACCGGCCTGAAGGTGGGTGACATGGCGCCCGATTTTACACTGCCTTCCACCGCCGGTGGAGCGGTGAAGCTCTCCGATTTCCGCGGCAAGGACAATGTGGTGCTGGCTTTCTTCCCGGCAGCCTTCACCGGCGGTTGAACGAAGGAGATGCTGGCATACCAGGCTGGTATTGCTAAATTCGATGGCGCGGAGACCAAGGTGTTCGGGATCAGCGCGGATAATACCCCGTCTCAAGCCGAGTTCGCCAAGCAATTGAAGCTCGCCTTCCCGCTCTTGAGCGATTTCGCCAGGCGGGAGGTGATCGCGAAGTATGGCGTGCTCTGGCCCGGCCGTGGTTATGCGAACCGGGCTACGTTCGTGATCGACAAGGAGGGGAAGATCGTGCACATCGAGGAGGGTAGTGGCGCCCTCGATCCGACGGGTGCGGAAACCGCTTGTAGCCGGATGGCCCACAAGGCGCAGTAGGGGCTGGGCACGCCCAGCCTGCGGGCCGACGGGGGGCGCGGGCCGGTCCGGACATGTCCGGCCCCTACTGCTTGGCGATGCCGAAGAAGTCGGGATCGAGAACCACCGAGGTCTTCTTCTGCAGTTCTTCCACGGTCCTTTGTGCCTGCTCGGGGCGCATGCGGCGCTCCAGCTCCGCCCGCACGTCCTCGAAGCTCTTGGACTCTCTAGCCTCAACCTTGATGAGGTGGTAGCCGAACGGAGATTTCACCGGCTCGCTGAGATCCCCGGGCTGCATGGCGAAAGCGGCCTGCTCGAATGTGGGGACCATCTGCCCGTGGCGGAAGGACCCGAGATCGCCGCCATTGGCCGCGGAACCGGTGTCGTCGGATTCCTGGCGGGCCAACTGGGCGAAGTCTTCTCCGGCCAGGATTCTCTTTCTGAGATCCTGCGCTTTGGCCAGCGCTTCCGCGTCCGTGAGGTCCTTCTGGCCCGGCCTTACGGGCGACGGCGAACCCTGCACCCGGATCAGAATGTGGCGGGCGCGCACCTGTTCGAATTCCACCTTGTGGGCCTCGTAGTACTTGCGCACATCGGCCTCGTCGAGCTTGACATTCTTGCCGATTTCCTCGTAAGTCATGTTGGCCAGGATATTGGCGTCCTGAAACGTGGACTGGGTCCGGTAGAGGGGGCTGTCATCCAGTTTCCGGCGCTTGCCTTCCTGGGCCAATACCGCGATCCGCACGATGTTATCGGCGAACTGCTTGCGGCCCGAACCGCGAGCCACGCTGCGATACTGCTCCGGAAGGGCCTCGATGATCTGGTCGAACTGCGCGGCGGTGATAGTCAAGTTCCCAACCGTAACCACCACGCGATCGGGAGGGACCACCGGCATGGTCTTGGGCGCGGGGTTCTCCATCGACATGGTGACGGTCGGCTTGGGCGCCGGCGCGGGTTGCGGCGGGGGGGCCTGTGCCAGCAGCCACGCCGCAGAGGAGAAAAGCAGGAGGGTGCAACGAAACGTCATCTGTTCATGATAACAACGTGGCGGGGCCGCAGCTATTGCGCCGGTTCGACGACCGCGGACATGGCTCCCTGGGACCGGGGGAGCCGCCAATCCGGACCGTAGGAATGAATCTGATCGCGCGCGAATTCGGCGTGCGGCAGCTCGCAAACGATAAGAACCGTGCGGCCGCAGCGGTCCACCTCTTCGGCATGCCGGTAGGCCTGATCCAGGGTGAAGACGAAGATCCTCTGGAGCATCTCGATTACGTAGTCGTAGGTGTGATCGTTGTCGTCCAGCAGCACGACCCGGTAGAGCGGAACCATCTGGTCCCGTTCTATGACATCCGTTTCAGGAGAGACCGAAGGCTTCGGCATGCGCGCCGGCCACAGCCGGTATGACCAGTATCCGCTATTGCGCACCGCCCGACAATAGCATTCCTTTGAGAGTGGCGGCAGAAGTACAATTAGCTTGAAAGAGATCCCATTATGCTGAACGATTCCGTTCTTGAGCGCGACGGCCCGAAGCGCTTTCAGATCTTCTTGCGGGTCCTGGCACTGTCCGTCCTGATTAGCGGCGCCGCGCAGGCGGGGGTGATCAAGAAACTCAGCCTCGACATGGTCACAGCCCCCATCGAGACCGTCAGCCAGCCGGTCTTCAACGGCTCGGGCGTAGCGCCTCTGGCTATCGGGACGATCGCGTCGGCCGTCGACCGCAAGACGGTCGTCCGGAGGCTCAGCAGCGGCGTCTTCACCTTTGGTGTGCGAGCGGATCTGGGCCCGTCGGTAGATCTCGGCGCCCTGCTCGCGGAGGCGATGCGCAAAGCGGCTCCGGTGATGGGACTGAAAGTCCAGCCGGCGGAGAGTTCGGGCTGGAGGGTGAGCGGAACGATCAAGGACGCCGTTCTCGAATCGATGCAGGAGACGAATTATGGCCCGCTGGTGTGCTACGGCTACCTGGACGTCGAGCTGAGCGTGAGC
>JBAWDI010000312.1:0-2501 GCA_049590695.1 Bryobacteraceae bacterium | reverse complement strand
GCCGGCGAGGGCGCGGCGCAGGCCGGCGAGGGCGCGGAGACCGGAAACGATGCCGCTGCGGCGGGCGATCTCAACCAGACCGCGTCCGACGCCATGGTGGTGAGCGGCAGCAGCAGCGGGGCCATTGAGAGACGCGCCTTCGGCAATGCGCGCCAAGGGCTGGGATCGATGTACCAGCGCGACCTGAGTCTCATTCTGGACAATTCGGCGCTGGACGCGCGGCCGTTTTCGCTCACCGGCCAGAACACGGAGAAACCGGCGTACAACCACCTGCGGGCCGGAGCGTCTTTCGGCGGGCCGCTCCGGATTCCGCACCTGCTCCATGGGCAAGGGCAGTTCTTCGTGAACTACCAGACAACGCGCAACCGCAATGACAGTACGGCTAGCAGCCTGATGCCAGACCAGGCGATGCGCAGCGGAGAGTTTTCGCAGACGATTTCCGATCCGAGCAATGGGCAGCCGTTTCCAGGCAACGCGATTCCCGCGAGCCGAATGGCGCCGCAATCCACGGCACTGTTGAAGTTCTATCCGCTGCCGAATTTTCCGGAGAGCGCGGGTTACAACTACCAGATTCCTCTGGTGAGCATCACCCATCAGGACGATGTGCAGGGGCGCGTCAACAGGATGTTCAACCGGAAGCACTTTGTGAACGGCAGCTTCGCGTACCGCAATGCGCGCAGCTCGGGTCCGAACGTGTTCGGCTTCGACGACACCGGCAAGACCACCGGGTTCAACGCCAGTGCCACCTGGCGGTACATGGCCAGCCAGCGGGTGAATTTCAGCCTGGGATACCAGTTCAGCCGCCTGTCGATGCGCACCATGCCATTCTTCGCGAACCGCGAAAACGTCTCGGGCGAAGCGGGAATCACTGGCGACAACCAGGACCCGGGAAACTGGGGACCGCCGAATCTCTCCTTTTCGAGCGGCATTGCGGCGCTCTCGGACGCGGCGCTGTCTCTCACGCGCAACCAGACCAGCGGCGTGTCGCTTACCGGAATGTGGATGCGCCGGCCGCACAACGTGACCTTCGGCGCCGATTTCCGCAGGCAGCAATTCAACCTGCTCGGGCAGCAGAACGCTCGCGGCAGTTTCACCTTCACGGGCGCGGCCGCGGGCAACGATTTCGCCGATTTCCTGCTGGGTGTTCCGGACACGAGCGCAATCGCCTTCGGCAACGCGGACAAGTATTTCCGGGCGGCATCCTACGACGCGTACTTCACCGACGACTGGCGGGTGAGCCCGGGGCTCACCATCAATGCCGGCGCGCGCTGGGAATACAACTCGCCCATCGTGGAGAAATATGGCCGGCTGGTGAACCTGGACGTGACGCCGGGGTTTGCGGCGGAAGCGCCGGTTCTGGGCAGCAACCCCACGGGACTGCTGACGGGTCAGCGATATCCAACTTCGCTGATCCAGCCCGACAAGCATGCCTTGCAGCCGCGCGTGGGTCTCTCGTGGCGCCCCTTCTTCGGAACGTCCACGCTGGTTCGAGCGGGATACGGTCTCTATTACAACACTTCGATCTACCAGGCGATTGCGACGCAGATGGCGCAGCAATCCCCGTTGTCGAAAAGCCTGAGCGTGCAGAACAGCCCGGGCAATCCGCTGACGCTGGCCAACGGATTTAACGCCTCGCCTTCGACCACCACCAACACGTTCGCGATCGATCCGAGTTTTCGCACCGGTTATTCGCACAACTGGAGCCTCTCGATGCAACAGGACTTGGCCGGATCGATGGTCATGACCGCGACCTATCTGGGCATCAAAGGGACGCGGGCGGCGCAGGTGTTTCTACCCAATACGTATCCGGCGGGGGCGGCGAATCCGTGCCCGGCGTGCCCCGCGGGCTATGCCTACATGACCTCGAACGGCAATTCGACGCGCGAGGCGGGACTGGTTCAATTGCGGCGGCGGCTGCACAACGGCTTCACGGCGAGCCTGCAGTATACGTTCGCGAAGGCCATCGACGACGCGGCGTTGGGCGGCCGAGGGCAGGGAAGCCAGGTGATCGCGCAGAACTGGCTCAACCTGGCGGCGGAGCGCGGGCTTTCGAATTTCGACCAGCGCCACCAGGCGACCGCGCAGGTGCAATACACCACGGGGATCGGAGTGGCCGGCGGAACGCTGCTGCGCGGCTGGAAGGGGGCGGTTTATAAAGGGTGGACGTTCATAACGAACATCACGGCGGGCAGTGGCATGCCGTTGACCCCGGTTTATGTGGCGGCGGTGCGGAATACGGGCGTGACGGGCAGCATCCGGCCGGATTACACCGGAGCGCCGGTTTATGCGGCTCCCGCGGGCCGCTTCCTGAACCCGGCGGCCTACACGGCGGCTGCGGCGGGGCTGTGGGGCAACGCGGGGAGAAACTCGATCACCGGTCCGGGCCAGTTCGCGCTGAACGCTTCGATGGGGCGCTCCTTTGGGGACTTCGACCTGCGATTCGATTCAACTAACGCTCTGAACCATGTGACGTTTCCCAGTTGGAATACCACGGTGAACGG
>JBAWDI010000311.1:0-3657 GCA_049590695.1 Bryobacteraceae bacterium | reverse complement strand
GGTTGAGAGTGCGATAGGGGCTCTCGGCGGCGGTGAAAGCGGTGACCGGCATGGGACCGTTGCCGGCGACGTTGGCGCGGGTGGCATCGGCTTCGTTTCCCCACGGATAACTGCGGCCGTCGGTTCCGCGCGCCGCCTTTTCCCATTCGAGCGCGGTGGGAAGGCGCTTTCCCGCCCACTTGGCGAATTCCTGCGCATCGACGAAGGTGATCCCCACTACCGGGTAGTCCGGATGATCGGCGGCAAAGCCCGGCGGGAGCGGGCGTCCCTTGGCCTGGCAGAAACGCGCATAGGCGCTGTTGGGTACTTCGGTGCGGTCGATGTAGAAGGCCGGCAGCGATTCGGAATGGCGGTCCGCTCCGGAAAGAAATGGGCCGGCGGACACCAGCACCATTTGACCGGTTTCGGTTTCGAGCACGGCGGGGAGTTCTTTCTTGACGATGGGGGCCGGCGGCGGTGGTTTGGTGGATGACCTGGTGACGAAGTAAACCGCTGTGGCGGCCGCCAACAGTACAACCGCGATCACGGCAGCGATTAGCGCCGCGGGGCGGCGTGGTGCGGGAGAAATGGATGGAGGTGCAAGCTCGGCGATGACCTCGGTAAAGCTACGCGGGCGGCCTTCCGGTTTCTTCGCGGTGCATCGCAGGACCAGGTTGACAATGGCCGCCGGAGCGCCGGCTTCGACCATCGGCCCGGGCTTCAGCGGCTCGTTCAAAATGGCGAAAAACAGGCGTTCGAGCGTGTCGCCCTCGACGGGTTTCTGACCGGTCAGCAATTCGTACAGGAGAATGCCGAAGGCGTAGATGTCCATCGAGTCGGTGGCCGGTTCGCCGCGCACCTGTTCCGGCGACATGTAGTAGGGGGTGCCGACGGCGAATCCGGTGCGCGTGAGGTGCAGTCCCTCGGCCTTGGCGATACCGAAATCCATCAGCTTGACCTTGCCCGACGCGTCGATGTGCACGTTGTCGGGCTTGATATCTCGATGGATGATCCTCTTGGAGTGAATGTATTCGAGCGCGCGGGCAATATCGAGCGCGATGCGGAGCCGGTTGGCGACATCGCCGGCGTGCTTGTCGCGGATGGCGTGGCGGAGGTCCTCGCCCACCAGGAATTCCATCACGATGAAGGGGCGGCCTTGCTCTTCGCCGTAATCGTGAATGCGGATGATGTTCTCGTGCTCGATGTTGCCGGCCATGCGCGCTTCCTGGAGGAAACGCGCCTTGGCGTCGGGGTCCTGGCAAGCCTCGGGTGTGAGGATCTTGATGGCCACCTGCCGGCCGATGGCGGTGTCCCGCGCGCGATAGACATGGGACATTCCGCCGCCCAGGAATTCCAGCAACTCGTATTTGCCGATGTTCGCGGGAAGGTCCATGGCTCCTCTACCGGGCCGCCTGCGAGACGCAGCGCAGGCTATTCAGAAAATCCTTCTGGAACACGGGCGCCGCGCCGCCGGTATCCACCAGGAACTGGTAGGTGAGTGGTTTCCCGGCCACCATCACCGGGCGTTCCTCCCGGCCCTGCTTTACCACCCATTCGAGAAGACTTCCGCCGCCGGAGGGACTATAGCGGTCGGCATCGGCGAAGAACCGGAACAGCGACCACAGGCCATCGCGGTTCTCGAATTCGAAATCCGAACCGCCGGTGAGCTTGGCGCTGATGCGAATGTTGCGCGTGGCCGCGCCCGGCCAGACATACTGGTGCGCCGCGCCCGGCCCGGACGATTTGACAGTCTGCCCATCGATGGTCATGGTCATCTCGCCGATCTGGTCGGAGCGCTGCGGCGTGAGCGCGTAGTGCAGGTTGGGCTCCGTCGCGCCCGCGGGGTACAGGGCATCGGAGAAGCGCGCGGCGTTGTTGAAGAAGCTCGTAAACGCCGGGTTCAATTGCACGCCGCTGGCGGGATTGGGGACGTACTGGGCGCCTTGCTTCTGCAGGAAGTTCTGCAAGGCCCCGGCGTAGAAGGTCCACAATTTGCCTTCGCGCGGGCGGAAAATGGCGTCCAGCTCCTGCAAACTCGCCTCCGCCGAGGCCGTGGGGTTGAACGGGAATTTGGCGGCGATGGGGGCGAACGCCAGGCAGAACTGCCGCGCCTGGGCATTGATCTCGCCGGCGCCGATTCCCTTGGTGAGCGCATCGGCGTAATCGATGGGGGCCTGCAACAGCTTGAGGGTGGTGGTTTCGAGGTGAGCTTCGGGGTCGATCTTGAAGGTGTAGCCCATCTTCTTGACCACGTTGCCGGCCGCGTCGGCGCTGGTTCGGACCGGCGCGGCGCGATTGGGGTCGGGAGGTCCGGACGCATCGGCCACTTGGCTGATGGCGGTATCGAGCGCGGCCAGCGAAGTCATGTACTCCTGGTTGGTGGGCCACACATACTGGACCGTGGTGGCGGGCGGGGGCACCACTTTTTGCACCGCGTCGAAGGCCTCGGTCACCTTGGGCGAATCCACCGCGGTGTTCTGCGTCACCACCCAGAACAACGCCAGCAGCGGCGTCTGCGCGCCGGAAAGCACGTTCAGCTTCTTGGCGGCGTCCTTCAAGTTGGCATAGCGGACCACCACGGTGCTGCGGAGGAAGTCACGCCAGCGCGCGATGTAATCCGCGGTGTAGCGGGTTTGGAGGTCCTGTTCGAGTTGCGCGGGGTCGGGTTTGGCGGCGGCATAATCGCCCAGGACCCAGCGCTCGCCGCCGAAGAACTTGTCGGCCTTGCGCAGGTTATCCTGCATGGCGGCCCAACCCGGCTTGGTGAACGCGCCCAGCACGTCGCGGTTGTTGACCACCACCTCGGCCGAGCCGGGGAATTGCTCGTTGAAGTTGATCTTCTTCGCGCGGCGGCTGGCGTCTGAGAGCATGAACTGATAGATCTGCTCGATGCCGGAGAACTTCGAGAGGTGCAGGCGGGCGCGGTCGATGGCCGCGGCGTCGTTCTGCTCGCTGAAGGGATTGCCGCGGGCCAGATCCTCGCTGTAGAAATCGAACTGTTTGCGCGCCAGCGGCAGCAGATTATCCACCTGCCGGCCCGCCGACCAACGCGCCACCAGAACCGGGGAAAGCCAGTTGGTGCTTCGCTTCCATTCGGAGGTGGTGATCAGATAGGCCTTCAGAGTGTCGTAAGTGGTTCCATAGTTGTCCGTGGGAGCGGGCGGCAGGGCAACCAGTTGGAGCGAGCCGAGCATGGCACCCTGCGTCTGGGCGAAGAGCAACTGGTGAAAGCGGGCGTAGTAGAGGCGGCGCGCATCGGGGTACAGGGCGCCGCCGCTATACAGAAACCAGCGCAGGCGCAACGGAGCGCCCTGTTCTTCGTAGGCGGTGAGCTGCACCAGGGCTTCCCGCAAATTGTCGAGCTTTTGCAGGGCTTCGGGAGTGGGCAGGTTCAAGCCGCTGGCTTCCCCTGGGGGAATGGCGCGGGCGGCCTCCAGCACCTGGTTTTCGAGCGCGCGGTTGCCAAAGAACGAGACCGTGAATCCCATGGCGAACAGCAGGCACAGCGCCGCCGCGGAAACCAGCAGAACGCGGCGCAACATGCTGGTCTTGGTGCTGCTGCCGCTCGCGCCCAGCGCGGCTTCATCGCGCAAGATGATGTCGCTGAACAGGTGGCCCAGAAACACCCATTGCGGCACTTTGCGGCCGCCGGGCCCAAAGGGCGCCCCGGTTTGCGGC
>JBAWDI010000310.1:0-3501 GCA_049590695.1 Bryobacteraceae bacterium | reverse complement strand
GCACCAAGCCGGCCGGGTAGATGGGGTGGAAAGTCCAAATGTGGATTTCGCGGATGGGGCCGAGCACTCCGGTGTTCAGGATCTCCGTGCTGCTGCGCGAGTAGTCGGTGCGCGAATCCTGGATACTACCCTTGGTCACGATCCCCTTGGCGGCGAGCAAGGCCTCCCGCACTTTCCTGACCTCGCCGACGGAGTGGGCAATCGGCTTGGCGCAGTAGATGTGCTTCTTCATCCGGATGGCCGCCATCAGCAGGATGGCGTGCATATGATCCGGCGTGGCGATGATCAGGGCATCGAAGTTCTTGGCTTCCTTGTCGAACATCTCCCGGCAGTCGTGGTAGCGCCGGGCGGTGGGATAAGTGTCGAAGACCTTGGCCGAATAATTGTGGTCGAGGTCGCACAGGGCGACGATTTTCTCCGCTTTGCAGCCGTCCAGGTAGTTGCGGCCCATGCCGCCGATGCCCACGGCGGCGATGGTGAGCGTATCGCTGGGCGCCTGGTAGCCTGTCCCCCCTAAAACGTGGCGGGGTACGATGAGGGGCGCCAGACCGGCTGCCACCACGTGACGCCGGGACAGGTCCCCTTTCGAAGACTCGGTGGAATTCACGATCCAGTGCCTCCTTCCCTGCGTTTGTGGGGCAGGATTGTACCCTGCGGCGGGTTGGCAACCCGCCAGTTGCGCCGTTAGACCGGGGCGCGCAGCCTGCCAAGCTGTCCCACATAGCGACAAGCTGCAAACGGTGTGGCGACTCTCCAAGGCCGTGGCAGGCGGATTGACAATCCGCCGCAGGTTAAAAACCTGCCCCACAATTGGTCGCGGCGCGCGAAGAAAATAACGGATAGTAATACAAGCGCGTCCAGCCACGGCCGCCTTCAACGCCCTACGTTAAACTTCCTCTTCCTTCACCACCACTACGGTGATCTCCGCGGTGACGTCCTTATGCAGCTTCACCGGCACTTTGAACTCGCCCAGTTGCTTGATGGGCTCCTCGAGCTGAATCTTCCGCCGGTCGATGGTGAAGTTCTGCGCCGCCAGCGCCTCGGCAATGTCTTTCGACGTCACCGAGCCGAACAACTGGTCGGCTTCGCCGGCCTTCTGCGCGATGGTCACGCTCACGCCGGCCAGCAGCTTCGAGAGGTCCTGCGCCTCGTCCACCAGCTTGGCTTCCCGGCGCACGTGCGCATGGCGCTCCTGCTCGACGATCTTCTTGTTGGATTCGTTGGCCACGACGGCCAGCCGCTTAGGCAGCAGGAAATTGCGGGCGTATCCGGAGGCCACTTTCACCACCTCGCCGCGGCTGCCCAGCTTTTCGATATCTTCTCTCAAAATGACTTCCATGCCATTTTCCTCCCGCCCTTAGAATTGCGCCGCGAACGGCAGCAGCGCGATATTGCGCGCCTTCTTGATGGCATCCGCCAGCCGCCGCTGGTGCGGCGCGCACACGCCGGAAATGCGGCGCGGCACAATCCGGCCCCGCTCCGCCACAAAGGCGTGCAGCATCTTCACGTCCTTATAGTTGATGTCGTCGACCTTCTCGACGCAGAAACGGCACACTTTCTTGCGCCGGAAATAGGCCTTCTTCTGAGTGGCAACCGCCTTGTCGCCGCCGGTCGGGCGCTGCCCGGCGCTGCCTGGTCTTCCTTTGAATTCCGCCATGGCTTAACTCTCCTTCGGCAAGCCGGGCAATACCGGCGCCTCTGTCACGTGTTGCACTGGAAGTCCGGGTCCCGCCGCCGCGCCCGGGCCGGGCGCCGATGGGGGCGGAGCCGATACGGCGCGCTTGGCCGCCCGCTTGTCCCGCACCTTCTTCCGCTTTTCCAGCCGTTTCAGCGTCTCGTCGATGCGCACCGTCAGAAACTTCAGGACGATGTCCGACACCCTCAGGCGGCGCTCGAACTCCTTCACCATTTCCGGACCGGCGCTGAACTGGAACAGCACGTACGCGCCTTCGCGGTACTTGCCCACCCGGTACGCCAGTCTGCGTTTGCCCCACTTGTCGACTTTATCTACCGTGGCGCCGGCATTGGTCAACTGCGTCCGCAACTGCTCCACAAACTGGTCGACCTCTTCATCCGGCGCATCCGGTTTCACTATGAACAACTCTTCGTAAATTCTCATTCTTCCTCGCGATTTAAGCCTGGGGCGCGACGATTGAATTTCGTCATGGCCTTTTCGACGCCTTCGGCGATTATGGCGCGAACCGCATCGGCCGCGTAGCCGGTGAATTCGTCCAATTCCTCGATTTGCGAGCGCCGGAACGGCGCCAGCACAAATTCCGCGCCATCCTTGACGGGATGGCCCGGATAAATTCCCAACCGCACGCGCACGATCTCGCTGGTCTTCAGGCTCGAGATCACCGACTTCATGCCCTTATGCCCCGCCGCGGAGCCTTTCGGCTTGATCCGCAGCGCCTTCCAGCCCAGGTCCAGCTCGTCGTAAACCACCACCAGGCGTTCCGGTCCCATGGAGTGCTTCTCCATCAGCGGCCCGAGCGAAGCGCCGCTGAGATTCATATACGTTTGCGGCTTGGCCAGCATCACCGGTTGCCCGTCGATCTCGCCCACCCCGGTGAGCGCTCTCGAGTCCTTCCGGTTGACGCGGATGCCATGCCGTTCGGCCAGCCGGTCGACGGTGAGGAACCCCAGGTTATGCGGCGTAAGCGCGTACTCTTCGCCCGGATTCCCCAGACCAGCCACCAGGAACATATGTCCGTGCCTCTCCCGGATTTGTCCGTGCCTCTCCCGGATGGCGCCCTACTTCTTCTTGCCCTTTTCCTCGGCAGGCTTCTTGCCCTTTTCCTCGGCGGGCGCTTCCTCTTCCTTCTTGCCCTTCTTGATGACCTCGGGCTCGGCCGGGGTTGCGCCGGCTTCGGGTGTGACAGCGGCGGCGGCTTCGGCGGCGGTGGGCTCGACCACTTCCTCGGCGCGCAGCGCCACCGCATGTGCGATCACGGTTTCGGGCGAACTTACCAGCTTCATGGAGCCGGTAAGCGCCACGTCGCTGGCGCGCTTGGCCTGGCCGATCGTCAACTCGGTGACATCCACTGTGAACCCTTCCGGAATCTCGTCCGGCAGGCATTCGATTTCGATGGCGCGCGTGATCACCTCGAGCAGCCCGCCCTGCACCTTCACCCCGGCCGCCTCGCCCACCGTGTGCACCGGGATGCTGACGCGCAGGCGCTTGGTCAGGTCGATGCGCTTGAAATCCGCGTGGAGCAGGGTGCCTTTGACGGGATCCACCTGCCGGTCGACCAGCATGACGGGCGTGGAATCGCCGCCCTGAATCACCAGTTTGAAGATGGTGTTGTAACCCGTGTCGCTATGGACGATCTTGCCGATGTCGCGCGGATTGACCGCGACGCTCACGGGTTTCTGGAACGATCCGTAAATCACCGCCGGGATTTGCCCGGCGCGGCGGGTACGGCGCGCTTCGTTCTTACCGCGCGAGGTGCGCACCTCGGCGGCGACAGTAATCTCTTTTCTCACTACATTCTCCTTGCG
>JBAWDI010000309.1:0-7177 GCA_049590695.1 Bryobacteraceae bacterium | reverse complement strand
CGCCGCGGCGCCGGGGCGGTCCTGTGGGTGGCGGTTCCACCGGGCGAAAAAGGGTACGAGCGCTTTCCGTACCTGCTCGAGGCGCTCTGCGATCTGGGAATGGACCCGCCGTTCCGCTCGTCGCGGTTGTGGGCCTTCTTCGATTCGTCCTACCGCTCGCGCGTGGACTTGCCCTACCTCGCGGCGCGCTGGCGCAAAGTCGGAATCTCCGCCCTGCACGTGGCGGCGTGGCACTTCTACGAGCCCGACGCCGAGCGCGATGCATATCTCGCCAAGCTGATCGAAGCCTGTCACCGCGAGGGCATCCTGGTTTATGCGTGGCTGGAGCTGCCGCACGTGAGCGAGCAGTTCTGGGACGACCATCCCGAGTGGCGCGAGAAAACCGCCATGCTTCAGGATGCTCAGCTCGACTGGCGGAAGCTCATGAACCTGACCAACCGCGACTGTTTCCGCGCCGTCGCAGCCGGCGAGAAACAGTTGATCTCGCGGTTCGATTGGGACGGCGTCAACCTGGCCGAGTTGTACTTCGAGTCGCTGGAGGGCACGGGGAATGCCTCGCGGTTTACCCCCATGAACGAAGATGTCCGCACCTTGTTCCAAAAGCAGGGCGGTTTCGACCCGATCGAGATCTTCGGCGCGCGCAAAGACGCGGCCTCGCGGACGGCGTTTCTCGATTTCCGCAGCGAGTTGGCGCGGCGGATCGAGGAAGAATGGATCGGCGAGTTGGAAGCGGCGCGGAAGCAGAAGCCGCATCTCGACCTGGTGCTGACCCACGTCGACGACCGCCTCGACACGGGCATGCGCGAAGCCATCGGTGCAGACGCCGGCCGCCTGCTGCCCTTGCTCGACACCCACACCTTCACTTTCCTCATCGAAGATCCGGCCACGGTGTGGAACCTCGGACCACAGCGCTACCAGAGCATCGCCGAGCGCTATCGCGCGCTGACGCCGCATCGCGACAAACTGGGCATCGACATAAACATCGTCGATCGCTACCAGAATGTTTACCCCACCAAGCAGCAAACCGGCACGGAACTTTTCCAGCTTCTGCACCAGGCTGCCGCCGATTTCCCGCGGGTGGCGCTCTATTTCGAGAGCTCTTTGCTGCCGCCGGACTTGAAACTGCTGCCTTCGGCAGCCGCGACCGTTACGCGCATCGAAAAGATGGGTCCGAAGACCGTAGTGGATTCCGCGTCCGGCTTCGGCCTTTCCTGGAAAGGCCCCGCCATGGTCGACGGCCAATTGTGGCCCGCCGCCGACGAGGACACCGTCTGGCTCCCCGCCGGACCGCACAGCGTTGAACCCACCGGCCGGCCGCTCGGGGCACGTCTGGTAGGTCTGAACGCCGACCTGAAATCCGCGCGCGCCGTGAACGCCACCACCATCGAGTTTTCCTACCAAACCACCGCCCGCGCCATCGCCATCCTGGACCGCCCGCCGCTTCGCACCCAAATTGACGGCGCCGAGGAGCCACTCCAGCGAGCCGGACCGAACACCATTCTTCTGCCGCGCGGCCAGCACGTCGTGACAATCATCACCGAGTGAGTTAGGATGTCGGATGGCTCAATGACGGATGTGGCGTTACAATCCGGATCGCCGGAGATCCCGGATAAGCTGTACTTCAAGATCGGCGAGGTGAGCGAGCTCCTGGGAGTGGAGGCGTACGTCTTGCGCTACTGGGAAACCGAATTCCGGGCGCTGTCACCCAAGAAATCCGGCACCGGCCATCGGCTATATCGACGCAAAGACTTGGAGTTGCTGCTGCGGATCAAGCACCTGCTCTATGAGAAACGGTTCACGATTGAAGGCGCGCGGCAGTCGCTGCAGGCCGCGGCGCGCGCTCCCAAACCGAGCGCAACCGAACGGGTACAGCAGGAGCTCTTCACCGAGGATCCGTTACCCGAAATACGCAGAGAGCTGGCCGATATCCTGGAGATGCTGAAGTAGGGGCTGGGCGGCCAAGAGGGCACCCCGTGGCCCCTACGGTTCGCCCACAATGGCGGCGTAAATGCGGTCCAGGTCTTCGGTGGAGTAATAGTCGATCTCGATGCGGCCCTTCTGCTTGGCCTTCTCGACGATCCGGACCTTGGTTCCCAGCACGCGCTCCATCTCCTGAATGGCCGCCTTGACGTTGGGATCGGTACCAACCTCGTCCACATGCTTGGGTTTGCGGCCTTCCATCATCCGCTGCGTGGTGCGCTCCATCTGCCGCACAGACCAGCCTTGCGCCACGGACTTCTCGGCGACTTCGCGCTGCAGATCGACGGAAGGCAACCCTAACAGACACCGTGCGTGCCCGGCGGAAAGGCGGCGTTCGGCGACCAGTTGCTGGAGGTCAGCCGGAAGTTGGAGTAAACGGAGCAAGTTGGTGATGGTGGTCCGGTCCTTGCCTGTCCGTTGTCCGATCTGCTCGGGACTCAGCAGCAGCTCCGTGCCCAGGCGCGCGAAAGCGTTGGCGGCTTCGATGGGATTGAGGTCCTCGCGCTGGATGTTCTCGACCAAGGTGATTTCCAGCAGGCGGTCATCGGGGATATCCCTGACCACAACTGGAACCTGCTCGACGCGAGCGAGTTTGGCCGCGCGCCACCGGCGCTCACCGGCGACTAACTGGTGGCGGTCTCCGACCTTGCGAACCACCAGCGGCTGGATGATGCCGTTGGTGCGGATGGACTGGGCCAGTTCCGAGAGCCGCTCGCTGTTGAACACGCGCCGGGGTTGCAGAGGATTCGGATCAATGGAATCAATGGGAACCGTCTGAGAGGTTTCGTCGGGCATGGGGCCCAGGGGGCGCCCCGGACCCGCCGCCGGGCGAGTCGGCAGCAGCGCGCTGAGCCCTTTACCGAGCGCCCTGCGCGGGTAGTCTGATTTGTTCATGGTCTAGAATCTCTTTGGCCAGTTTGATGTAGCTCTCGGCGCCCCGCGACCGCGGGTCATAACCTAGAATCGGCTTGCCAAAACTAGGCGCTTCGGCCAGCCGTATGCTGCGCGGGATGACGGTCCGGAACACCTGGTCGCCGAAGAACTCTCTCAGGTCCGCGGCCACTTGACGCGTGAGATTGGTGCGGTCGTCGTACATAGTGAGAAGGATGCCTTCCACCTGTAGGGGATGTTGGAACGAATCGCGAATGCGGTCGATTGTATCCATGAGCTCCGAGACCCCCTCGAGGGCGAAGAACTCGCACTGAATGGGCACCAGGACAGAGTCGGCCGCGATCAGCGCGTTGAGTGTGAGCAGATCCAAGGCTGGAGGGCAATCGATCAGAACGAAGCGGTACTCTTCCCGGATGTCCGCGATGCGCTCACGGAGGCGGAACTCGCGATTGGGGATTCCTACCAATTCGAGGTCCGCACCGACCAGGTTCTTATCGGCGGAAATCAGGTGCAACCCTTCGAGTTCGGTTGCCTGGATCGCGTCCCTCGCGGGCAGGTCTTCAAGGAGAACCTGATAGAGGCTGGGGCGATCCGGATCCTTGGCGATGCCCAGGCCTGTGGTGGCATTGCCTTGTGGGTCGGAGTCTATGACCAACACTCGAAGGTCGTTGGCGGCCAACGAAGCCGCCAGGTTAATGGCGGTTGTGGTCTTACCGACCCCACCCTTTTGGTTGGCGATGGCGAATACTCTGCTCAAACGGCCATACTAACATGAAGTGGCGTTTCACGTGAAACAAAGCGTAGCCAGAAGAACGCCGGCATGACTGCCGGCGTGGCCGACCGGAGGTCCGCTCCACAGCGTTTCACGTGAAACAAACCCCAACCTTGTTCCTAGTGGCCGATCCGCAGGAAGCGCTGTCCGCCCCACGGTACCGGGATCGGGGGTTGCCAAACGAACCCAATTCCGTCGGGAGGCGCCTCTCCTCCAGTCAATAGATCGGCATTGGGCGCGAGATGCTTTAGGAACGACGCCAAATCTTTGTAGCTGACAGCTCGGGAAATCGCCCAGTCGAATTGCTCGTTCACGTCTTCAGCCCGCCTGGCAAGCACGCGAACATTAGGCACATTGCGACTGGCTTCGCGCAGGAAAACCGCCTTGCGCTGGTGGGATTCGATCAGAGTGACCGAGCAATCGGGGCGCAACACCGCGACGGGGAAGCCCGGGAAACCGGCACCGGAGCCGATGTCGGCAATCCGCAGACGGCCCTGAGGCAAATGTGTCCCCAGAAACAGCGATTCGCAGTAGTGCCGCTCCACTGCCTCTTCCATTCTCTTGATGGATGTCAGGTTCAGCGTACGATTCCACCGCAGCAGCAGTTGGTAATGTGTCTCAAGCGCCTCCACCTGCCCTGGCGATAGCTCGACGACTCCGGCGAGGCGCTCGCTCAGCAGATCAGCAAACATGGCCGACGCTCAGATAAACGTCCAGAACGGCAATTGCCGCCGGGGTGACGCCAGGGATGCGCGCGGCCTGGCCCAGCGTCGCCGGCCGCACCCGCTCCAACTTATCGCGCACCTCGCGCGACAGGCCTGGAATTCCCGCAAAGCCGAATTCCGCCGGAATCGACCGCCGCTCGGCATGCTTCATGCGTTCCATCTGGCGCTCCTGCTGCGAAATGTAACCACTGTACTTGGCTTCGGTCTCGACCGTCTTCAAAAGACCGAGGGCTGGCTCCTCACCCAGCGCTTCGCGGATCCAGCCGGAGATCTCCGCAATGGAGGCTTCGGGGCGCTTCAACCATTGGCCGTGACGGTGCTCTTCCAAGGCTTTCGTCAAACGCTCCTTTTGCCGCTGCTTGCGCGTGAAGATCTCCCAGCGCCCGTCGGTGACCAGGCCGGCACGGCGGCCGAGCGGTGTCAACCTGGCATCGGCATTGTCGATGCGCAGATGCAGGCGGAACTCGGCGCGCGAGGTGAACATGCGATACGGCTCGTCAGTGCCCTTGGTGATGAGATCGTCGACGAGGATTCCGGTGTAGCCTTCGGTGCGGCCGATGACGATGCCGTCCCTTCCGCCCAAACGGCACGCCGCGTTCATGCCGGCGACCAAGCCCTGGCAGCCGGCCTCTTCATAGCCGGACGTGCCGTTGATCTGGCCCGCCAGATAGAGTCCCTCGATGCATTTCACCTCCAGCCTATGATCGAGTTCCCGCGGGTCGATGGAGTCGTATTCTATGGCGTAGCCGGGACGAATCATCTCGGCGCGCTCGAGACCCGGGATGGAAGCCACCATGGCGCTCTGCACGTCGATCGGCATGCTGGTGGCCATGCCGTTGACGTACACCTCGTTGGTCTCGAGACCTTCGGGTTCCAGGAACAACTGGTGACGGGGCTTGTCCGGGAACTTGACGATCTTGTCCTCGATGGAAGGGCAATAGCGCGGACCAATGCCCGCGATCTGGCCGCTGTAGAGTGGCGAGCGCGGGATGGCCTCTCGCAGGATCCGACGCGTTTCCTCGTTGGTATAGCCGATGTGGCACTGGATCTGCGGCCGATCGATCTTCTCGGTGAGGAACGAGAATGGCGTCGGCTCGGCGTCACCGGGCTGCGGCTCGAACTGGCTCCAGTCGATGGTGCGGCCATCGAGGCGCGGCGGCGTTCCAGTCTTGAGACGGGTCCAGTTGAGGCCGAGGGTGCGCAGTTGATCGCCCAGCAACTGGGAGTGCGCCTCCCCATTCCGGCCACACGTGTACTGCATCTCGCCGACATGCGCCAGGCCGTTCAGAAAAGTTCCGGTGGTGACAATCACGGCGCCCGCCTCGATGGCGCGGCCGTCACGCAACTGAACGCCCGTGACGCGGCGGTTCCGAATGGTAAGCGCGGCCACTTCGGCCTGCTTGATCCGCAGGTTGGGCTCCCGTTCGAGAACTTCGCGCATGCGGACGCGGTACACCTTCTTATCCATCTGCGCGCGGGGCGACCAGACGGCGGGGCCGCGGCTGGTATTGAGAAGGCGGAACTGGATGCCGACGGCGTCGGCGAGCTCGCCCATGATGCCGCCGAGAGCGTCGATCTCGCGCACCAGGTGGCCCTTGGCGATACCTCCGATGGCGGGATTGCACGACATCTGCGCCACCAGGTCGAGGTTCATGGTGACCAAGGCGGTGCGGAGACCCATGCGGGCGCAAGCGCGCGCGGCTTCGCACCCGGCGTGACCCGCGCCAACGACCACGACGTCGAACCTCTCGTGCATTGATATGATTGTAGCGAAATGAGAATACTGGTCTTGGGCAGCGGCGGGCGCGAGCACGCGCTGGCGTGGAAGCTGGCGCAGTCGCCGGGGGTATCGGTGTTTGCGGCGCCGGGCAATCCGGGCATCGCGCAAGTCGGGACGTGCCTGCCGGTTGTGGCGGGCGCCTCCTATCTGGATATGGCGGAAGCGATCGGCGCGGATCTGACGGTGGCCGGGCCGGAAGCGCCCCTGGTGGCGGGTGTGGTGGACGCATTCCGGGCGCGCGGGCGGAAGATCGTGGGCCCGGACCGGAACGCGGCGCAGCTCGAAGGCAGTAAAGTATTTGCAAAGAACTTCTTGATGCAAAGTAACATGCCCACCGCGGAGTTTGTCACCGTCGAGAACGAGACGGATGCGCGCCAGGCGCTCGATCGTTTCGGCCTTCCGGTGGTGTTGAAAGCCGACGGGCTGGCGGCAGGCAAAGGCGTGATCGTGGCGCACGACCGCGCCGAGGCCGAAGCGGCGCTGCGCACGCTCAAGGGCCGGCTGGTAATCGAAGAGTTTCTGCGCGGCGAAGAGGTGAGCTTCATCGCGCTCTGCGACGGCAGGGACGTGGTGCCGCTGGCGCCCACGCAGGATCACAAAGCGGCCTTCGACGGCGATACCGGTCCGAACACCGGCGGCATGGGAGCGTATTGCGACGGCGCGATTCTCACCGAGGCGCAGACGAGAGAGATTCTGGATGGCGTCATCTATCCGACGGTGGAGGCGATGCGCTTCACCGGTTTCCTTTACGCGGGACTAATGATGACAGAGGCGGGACCGAAGGTGCTGGAGTTCAACGTGCGGCTGGGCGATCCGGAGACGCAGCCGCTGATGCACCGGATGGCGTCCGATTTTGTTCCAGCGCTGATGGCGGCGGCCGCGGGCGACCTGGCGGGCGTGAAACTGGAATGGCGCGCAGGTCCGAGCGTGTGCGTTGTGCTGGCATCGGGCGGTTATCCGGGGCCGTATGAGACCGGCAGAGCGATTCGCGGCGTGGCGGCGGCGGAAGCGACCGGCGCAACAGTGTTC
>JBAWDI010000308.1:0-3936 GCA_049590695.1 Bryobacteraceae bacterium | reverse complement strand
GATAATTACAAAGGCGGAGAGAACGAAGCTGCTAGACGACATTGCCGCCCGCTTTGGATCGAAACTAGATCAGAAGAATCAGAACACAACCGTCAGTGCTGCCTCAGTTTTGAAAGCATATCTTCTGAAAGATTTTAAGTGTTCTGATGACCCTTGGGAGTGAGGCACCCGTGGATCTAGCGGCGCAAGGTCGGCACAATTCCCAATGGCGGACTTCCTGGGCGGTTGCTGGTGCGATGGGGATTTCGCGATTTCGCGACAGCATTGGTTTGGACGGCTTGCGAACGGTTCTCCCCCGCCGGTTTCCGAGGAGTACGCCACTACGCGGGCAGTTCCACGACTCGGCAACAAACCAGCCGAGTGGAATGCGTGAGCTTCACGGCGTTGCTTGCGGGCAAAACGCATGGCCATTTCCCCAATGCAACACCGTCAAGAGTTCGTCGGTGACGTTCAATCGTCGCGCGCGCATCGAAATCGTCGCGCAAATCCGGCGAGTGTGAATTCGTTTACAATCGGACCATCATCATGCTGCCGGATTTTCCTAAGGTGAAGGAAGTGCTGGTTGCCCACGCGAGGGCGCAGATAGAGCAGGTCATTCGGCAAGAGCCGATACTTCGCGGTATCCGTCGGGTGCATCATTTCGAAGGCAGCGAGATGCGCACCCAACCGTCAACCGGGCCCGTCCAGTCGAGTGGGTACGAGCACTACACAAGCGCCAACATCGAAGTTCCGACGGACGCCATCATCGAGCAGGGGCCGGCCGCGTTCTTTGAGCAAGTCCGCATGCTTGCCGAGGACCTCAAGGCACACCAGGTACGCACCATGCTTGCTCGCGTCGGGGAGGCCGCGGACAGCGTGGGGAACGTCGTGCATGGAGGCGGCCAGCCATACGGCCCCGACCTCTTTTTCGAAATGCTGGAGAAGATTACGATTTCCTTCGACGAGGATGGTAATCCCCAGATGCCCATGGCCGTGGTCTCGCCTGAGACGGCCGCATACATCCGGGCGCACGCCGCCGCGTGGGAAGCTGACCCAGCATTTCGTGAGCGGCACGCGAGGATTCTCCAGCGCAAGCGCGAGGAGTGGGATGATCGAGAGCGTCATCGCGAACTGGTTGACTAAGACCAACGAGCGCAACTACCAAATCCCGTACTGCCAAGTTCTCCTGGCTAAAGGACAACGAGTCCTGTACGTTTCGACGCACCGCCCGATGGAACAGGGCAAGGACATCATCACCGTCGATAACGACGGTGCCTACCACGCGTACCAACTCAAGACCGGCAATATCGATCAAAAAACGTTCCGCACGATCAAGGGGGAGGTTGAGGAACTCGTAGAGCGCAGTATTGTGCACCCATCCGTGGACAAAGCCAAGGGGCACCGGGCGTACCTCGTTTGCAACGGCGAGATCACGGACGAAGTTCGGTACCTCATCGATCAGATGAATGCAGACAATGTACTTCGTGACCGGCGGGTCGCGCACCTGGACATTATTACCATGCACGGCCTCTTGCACGACTTCCTGGCCGCGCAAGGACAATTCTTGCCGACCACGTTCTCGGAATTGGGCATGCTCTTGGACGTGTACAACGCTGCTGGCACGGACTTCGTGCCCGTCCACCGCGTCTTTCGATTCTTCGAACACGGACTCTTCACGCGCGTGGGCGGTACCAAGCAGGAGGCGCGCAACGCCGTCGCGGCCAGCGTCATCAGCACTGGGTATCTATTGCAGTCATTTCAGCGATCGAACAACGCGTATGCCGTTTTTGAAGGCTGGACCACGCTGGCCGGTTGCATGATCCAATATGCGTACCGGTCGGGGCTGCGATCGGAGGACTGGCACGACAGCCTCGCCCTCGTACGGACAGCAATAGACGCGGCGCTCCAGGACTTGTGGGCCGAGGTTGTAACACGGACAAATTTCCTGGAAGGCAACGAACTCGTCGATGGTGCAGAGATCTATCGCGCCCGCGTCACGATCATGCTCGGGGCACTCAGCGCATATGCACTGAACACCCCTGGTTTTGACGGCCACGACCGGCTCCGAGCACTCGTCCTAGGGAACCGCCGGTACCTCTGGCTATGGGGAGAGTCTGCCTTCCCCTATCTCTTCTCGATCATCAAATACCTGGAGCACGCGGGGGAGCACCATGCCGGCATCGAACTGCTCACGGTGATCCTGCAAGGCACCGCAAATGCGTTTGCGAATCCTGCGGCACGGGAGCTCGCACCACCGTACTATTCGGCAGAGCGAATCTTGCGCGCCATGGTCAATGATGAGCTGGATGAACTCGAATCCTCCGGCGGCTCTTTCATCCTGCGGCCCATTCTCCACATGCTTGCACGACGCACAGCCCGCGACCGGATCGCAACACATTGGAAACAAGTTTCCAAAGTTCCAGTACGAGAAGTCCGCACCACCGACACGATGGACCTCTTCTCCTGGCGCATGGCTCAAGCAACTAACGTCACGGAAATCCTGCCGCGCACCCAAAGCTGGGCAGCACTCCAACAAGAAGCGAATCAGCCCTCCATCGCACTAGACGCGCTGGCCGAATACCGACACATCCTGCACTATTTCATTCTCGTGTGTCCGCATCGCGCGACCCCAGACGTTATGCGAGTCCTCGACAGCCTCTGAAGCGAGCCGCTAATTTGGCCTGTTTCCAACCAATGGCCAATACGGACCGCCACTTTGACGGAAACGCCCATTCCACTGAAGCGGGCGCCGAGAACCCCCGCGAGTTCCGGGAGATGAGGGTGAGAAACCCGGCCGGAGACGATAGCTGGTGAGACCGGCCCTTCCGTCCAGCAACCGGATAGACCTCGTGAACCGCCGGTCACGTTGGAAGTAGTGAAAAGGCGCCCTTCCCCATTCGGCCTAGGACTGTCGTCTGACCCCAGCCGCGATGCTCCATTTGCGCTCCCAAGCCATCGCGACCTCCCGTTCCAAAGTCTGACAGAGGAAAAACACTTGATCATAGAACAGCAAAAACCATACCGAGCGGTTTGGATCTTCGGGTATAGGAAAGGCGACCCAGTATTTGAAGACTGTGCCAATCGTTTTCGGTTCAGGTTGGCCCATCAGCTTTGCAACCGAGGGGAGACCCTGTAGAAAGACCTTCTCCTCGAACCCTTCCCGCAGGCAGGCCTGGGCTGCATAGCCGTTGGGAAGGCGTCTTCCGGTTTCATGGAAAAACAAGCCGGCGACAATTCTTGCGGCGACCTTCCCCAATCGAACAGGATCTGTAGCAATGGCCGGTTTCATGCCCAAGAAGAGCCCGCCCTCCGAGAACGCTGCCTTCGGCTGTATCCACTTTCCGAGCGCACCGCGCAAACCGGCAGCATTACTTTTCTGCACTGAACGGAACACCGCCGGGAGAATGCCATTTATATCAGCGCGGCCAGCGACATCTTCTCTAAGCGCAACAACTAGTCGGAAGTATTCGTCGTCCTTTGACGCCGAGTTATTGCATTGGTAGCAACTGGGGACTGTAATGAGCGGAGGTTTCGGATCTGGGAACAATGACGCCGGGGGCACATGGTCCATCGTGACCAGCCGAATCTTGCCACAGTATACACACTCCCCGGACTTGCCTCGCTTCTTTCGCATCGCATCGCCCCGTGGCCTAGCCCTGTACCGATGTTACCTAGAAAGGAGCATTCGATGCAGCAATCAACAAGCGGGTGACACAACAAAACCGCTGACAGATGGAACGTTCCTGAAGTGCACCGCGATCACTCCCGTGAAACACCGCTCACATCAGTAGGAGCGTCCCGGCAGTCCATGTTGACGTGTAGTCCATACCGGACTTTTGGCAGGTCAACGACCCCAAACGGCCATCCGGGAAGCGTCGAGATGCCACCCTTAAGTGAGCCGTATTGGGCCTAAACGGGAACCCGCGTCACTCCGCGGGAAGCGCTCTGACCGGGTCC
>JBAWDI010000307.1:0-5693 GCA_049590695.1 Bryobacteraceae bacterium | reverse complement strand
CCGACGGCCTCAGCGCCACCCGCGCGCTCATCGGCCGCGTCCGCGCCGGCAGCCTGCCAGAGCCCGGCAAGTCCGACATCCTTTTCGAATTGGGCGTGAAAGAGGACCAATTTGAACACGCCCTGGCGGAATCTCTTGGCCTTTCCCTCCAAGCCACCGTGATGGCCGACCGCCCGCAAGGCCCCCTGGGGCCGTTCGCGCCGGCCTCGCCGACGTTTACCATCGGGATTCCGGGCCAGTCCTTCCGGGTTCAGGTGAGTCTTCTGAACCAGAGTCCCGAAACCGTGAATGTGGAAGCGCTGTCGCTCGAGGCCTCGGATGGCAAAGCTTGGAAGATCGAGAGCCGTGGCGATGCGCACTTTTCGGTCACCGTGCCGACGGATGCGGTGTTGACCCGTCCGTACTTCACGCGGCCCGACGAGGAACAGGCCTACTACGATTTGACCGACCCGCGCTACCGCAATCTGTCGCTGGCGCCCTACCCCTTGTCCGCCACCGTGCGGGTTTCATACCGGAGCGCCGCCGTGCATCTTTCGCAGGTGGTGCAGACCGTCGAGCGCATTCCGGGCCTGGGAATGGAACCCCAGCCGCTGCTCGTCGGTCCCGCAATTTCCGTGACGGTGGCCCCCTCCGCGGGCGCGGTGCCCGTGGGCGCAAAGTCCTTCCCTTTCTCCTGCACCGTGCATAGCAACGTGAAGGGACCGGCCCACGGCACCCTTCGGTTGCGCCTGCCCGAAGGGTGGCGTTCGACGCCGGAGACCGCCGCCTTCTCCCTGGATCGCGATGGCGAAGACCAGACCGTGGCCTTCTCGGTTCTCCCGGATTCGGTGCAGCCCGGAGAGCACCGCATCACGGCAGTCGCCGAATACCAGGGCAAGAGCTACGAGGAAGGATACCGCCTGGTTGGTTATCCCGGTCTGCGCCCCTATCCTTATTACCGCGCCGCCGTCTACCGCGCGGTGGGCGTGGACGTGAAGACGCCGGCGGGCTTGCGCATCGGCTATCTGCCGGGCACCGGCGACGACGTCCCACGGGCTCTCGAGAATCTCGGCCTCAACGTCCGCATTCTGGCCGCGAGCGACGTCGCCGCGGGCGATCTCTCCGGTTACGACGCCATCGTTCTGGGCACCCGCGCCTACGCCGTGCGTCCCGAGTTGAAGGCCGCCAACAAACGCCTGCTCGATTACGCCCGGGCCGGCGGCGTCCTCATCGTGCAATACAACTTGCAGGAGTTCGATGGGAGCTACGGGCCGTACCCGTTCACCCTGGGCAACAATCCGCAGAAGGTGGTGGATGAAGGCTCGAAGGTGCGCTTCCTGAAACCGGAAAGCCCCGTTTTCATGTGGCCCAATCGGATTACGGAGACTGATTTTTCGGGCTGGGTCGAGGAGCGCGGCCATGGTTTCATGCAAACCTGGGACCCGCATTACGAAGCCCTGGTGGAAACCGCCGATCCCGATCAGGACCCGCAGCGCGGCGGATTGCTCCTGGCGCGCTGCGGCAAAGGCGCTTACATCTACGATGCGTTCGCCCTCTACCGCCAGTTGCCCTCCGGCGTGCCGGGCGCCTATCGCATTTTGGCCAACCTGGTGAGCCTCGGCAAGAACCCCGCGTGGAGGGCAGGCAACCAATGAGCGAGTTCCCCGCGCCCATCTATGCCGAGACCGTCCTCGGCCCGAATTTCGAGGAGGCTAAGAAGCACTTCCTCGATGCGCTGCTGGAGATTCATTACGCGCACACCCGCATGTTGGCTGCCCAGGGGATTCTGACCGCCTCCGAGGAGCGGCTGCTGCTGGAAGCTCTGAACGGGCTCGACCTGGATGAGATTGCGCGCGCCCGCTACGACGGCTCCTGCGAGGACCTGTTCTTCTTCGTCGAAGGCCTTTTGCGGCGCGCCTGCGGGGACTTGGCCGGCAAGATGCACACCGCCCGCAGCCGCAACGATATCGACATCACGCTCTTCCGCATGGCGCACCGCCGCCAATTGCTGGCCCTCGCTTCGGCCATCGCCGAACTGCGGGCCGTGCTGCTTTCGCTTGCCGCGCGCAACCTCGAGACTGTGATGCCCGCGCACACCCATACACAACCGGCCCAGCCCATCACGTTAGCCCATTATCTCTGCGCCGCCATTGAATTTCTGGGGCGCGATTCGGCCCGCATCCAGGCCGCGTTCGCGCGTGTCAACTTGTGCCCGCTGGGCGCCTGCGCCATTTCGACCACCGGCTTCCCCATCGACCGCCACATGACCGCGCGCCTGCTGGGCTTCGAGGGCTTGGCCGAGAACTCATACGGCGCCATCGCTTCCGTCGACTATTTCACCGAGCCGGCCGCCAACGTGGCCGTGGCCATGGTCAACCTCGGCAAATTTGTGCAGGACCTGCTGCTGTGGTCCACTCGCGAATTCGGTTTTCTGCGACTGTCCGATGCCTTCGTGCAGTTCTCGAGCATCATGCCGCAGAAGCGCAACCCGGTCGCATTGGAACACGTGCGCATTCTGGCCAGCCGCGCGCTCGGCGAAGCCCAGGCGGTTCTGCTGTGCGCGCACAACACGCCTTTCGGCGACATCAACGACAGCGAAGACCCTCTCCAGCCGCTGGTCTTCACCATGTTCGCCGACGCCCTGCGCGGGCTGCGTCTGCTGGCGGGCCTGCTCACCACCGCCCAGGTCGACCGCGAGCACCTGGCGCGGCGCGCCGCTTCGGGTTTTATCACCGTTACCGAGCTTGCCGACTCTCTAGTCCGCCACACCGGCATGAGTTTTCGCGAGGCCCACGCCCTGGTCGCCCGCGCGGTTGAAGCCTCCGGCGCGGACGACCGCCCCGCAGCCATCGCCCAGGTATTCCTGAGCCAGAACCCATCCTTGGGCGTGGACCAGGCGTTTATCGAGCGCGCCCTGGACCCGCAAAACTTCGTGCGCATTCGCCGGGTGCCCGGAGGCCCCGCCCCGGACGTAGTTGCCGAGTCGCTCTCTCGCGCCGCCGCCAGCCAGCGGGAAATCGAGTCATGGATCCGTTCGAAGCAGCAGTTGCTCGACGCCGCGCGCCGCGACCTTACCGCCGTCCCCAGTGACCAGAGCGCTCCCTGACGTCGCGCCTCTGATGGCTTTCCGAGCCGCGCCCGTCAGGAAGCGTTGAGGCCACCCAGCCTGCGCACCGCCTGCGCCCACACTTCGCGGGCAGCGCGCCCGGCGTCGTAGTAGTTCGCTAGCAGGTAGCCAACGGTCGAGAAGCACGACCTGCTGCACTGCTGCTTCATCTCGTCCAGTCGGCGCGCGTCGAACTTCTGGCAGCCAACACTCCCCCAATCATCGCCGGACTCCCGCATCGGGTAGCAGGGCGCCAGTGTGCCGTCGGTGCGGCACACCACCATGTTCTGCCCGGCGCGGCACGGCCAGGGAGCCACGCCGCCGCGTACCAGGCCCTTCATCGCCTGAAGATGCTCGGCGGAATTGACCATCGCGTAGCCCGCGCGGTTGCGATCGATCAAATAGTCCAGAAGTCCGTCCACCGCGCCCAGTTCCTGGCTCTGGAATGGTGTGTGCCCGCGCTCCGACTCGCACAAGTGATAGGCCGTGCCGATCCCGTTCTCGCGGCTGAACTCAGTCAGCAGCCGGACGTCCTCCAGGTTGAAGCGCGTGATGTTGATGCTCAGGAAGACCGTATATCCGTAGCGGCTCTGGAGCCGCACCAAGTAGTCGAAATTCCCTCGGATGTGTTCGAGCGCTTTGGGCAGTCCCGGTTTTTCGCGCATGCAGTCGATGGCTACGTTGAATGTGGCCACTCCCGCATCCCCGAGGCGGTCAGTTACATCCGGCGTCAGCAGCCGTCCATTAGTCGGCAGATAGACGTAACAGCCCTTCCCCGCCGCGTATCGGACGAACTGTTCCACGAAAGCCGCCCGGATGAGTGGCTCGCCACCCATGAGGCCAATCACCCGGCATCCAACATCGTGAAGCCAATTGATCGCCCGCCGCCCCGTGTCTTCGTCCATTCCCTGAACGCCATTGTCGTGGGACCGGCAGTACGGGCAGTCGAGGTTGCACTTCAAGTCGGTATAAACGCACCCGAGAATCGGCCGAAACCCGCCGCGAATCCGGCTGCCGAGGTAGGGCAGCGCCCAGCATCGCAAGAAGCGGCTGTTGCGAATTCTGCGAACCGACTTATCGAATTGCAATTCTCCGCCCCCTCTGCGCCCTCAGATTTTGACTTCATTCTGTTCTTTTTCTCCGCGTCTCCGCGTCTCCGCGTCTCCGCGTCGAAAAGAAACTCCCAGGCTCCAGCCTAGCTCACTCATATTCCAGCGCCGCCACCAGTTCCGCGCGCACCGCCGCCTCGGCCGGCATGATAGCCGCGATCAGCGCGGCCGCCACCAGCATCGGCAGAAGCTCCACGGCCAGCAGGCCGGGGAAGCGGAATTCGAGCGCATGCCCCGAGAAGATCGAGAGCGCATAGAAGATGTTCACCAGGCTGAACCCGAGGCCCAGAACAAATCCAACCACCGCCACCGCCGCGGCTTCCATCCATACCGTAATCCGGACCTGGCGGCGGAAGCCCCCCACGGCGCGCAGGATTCCCAGCTCGCGGCGCCGGTCCGTAATGGAAACCGTCAGCGCGCTGGCGATGCCCAGTATCGCCACCAGCAGGGCGATGGCAAGCTGCGCGTAGGCGATCTCGAACCACCGCCCCGCCAGGCCCAGAACGTGGCGGCGCAAATCCGCGCTCGAAAACACGAACAATCTGCGGTTCGAACCCAGGCGTGCCACCACCTGCTTGCGGACGGCTTCCGCGGAAGCGCCCGGACGAAGGTAGAGACGGAAGAGGTTGACCGTGTCATCGTGCCAGCGGCTGCGGTACAGGGAGCGATCGATCACGATCGTGCCCTGCGGATCGGTGAAATCTTTGTAGATTCCGAGCACCGGAAGCGACAGCGCGCCATCCGGCGCCGGCAGATCGAGAGTATCGCCCACGCGCACCCGCTCGTGCGCCGCGAAGTTGTCACTGACAATCACGCCGCGGCCTTGGGCGGCCAGTTGGTGGATTCGCCCGGTGTTCACGGGGATGGCCCGCCGGCGCGCTTGCGGGCTCAGCCGAACTATGTCCACGGCCAGGAGAATGGGTTGAGAATTCCGGACGGAGATGCGCGCGGCCCGCACCGGCTGCACCACCGCCAGGCCCTGGATAGCGGCGAGGTCCCGCTCCATGGCGCTGGGGAACCGTAGCGTGAGGTCCTTCAAATTCTCCGATGGCGCCACCAGGAAATCGGCATCCAGCGTGCCCGTCACCCAATCGAGAATGCTCTGGTAACTGGCCTCGGCGATGCCGCCCAACCCGATCACCATGGCCACCGAGAGCATCAAGGCCGCCGCCACCGATGCCGTGCGGCGCGGCGCCTGCAACAGGCTGTCGGCGGCCAGTGCGCCTTCCACGGGACGGAGGCGTTCCAGAATCGGCCGCAACATGCGCACCACCGCGCTCGACAACTCCGGCGTCAGAAAAATCAAGGCCAGGGCAGCCAGTACATAGCTCACCACGAACCAGTTCTCAAACCTGCCGGCCAGCAGCAAGGCGGCCATCGATATCGCCGCACAGGCCAGCAGGCGGCGCGTGCGGCGCTCCTCCAGTGGCACGATCTCGTACCGCCCCTTCTGCAGCGCGCGTACGGGGTCGGCTCGCGCGGCGGCGCTGGCGGGGAAC
>JBAWDI010000306.1:0-5335 GCA_049590695.1 Bryobacteraceae bacterium | reverse complement strand
CGTCGAGACCGCTCATCCAGCAGCGGCATCAAAACCGCGTAACGTTTCTTGATAGCGACGTCCCAGTCCATCCACTATCAGAATACGCCAAAACATTTCAATATGGAACTGATATTTCTAGACAGGCTCTTAGCGGGGCGCCAGATCGCGATCAGCATGGACGGGCGGGGCCGCTGCATGGACAACATCTTCGTCGAGCGGTTGTGGCGCTCGCTGAAATACGAGGAGGTGTACTTGAAGAACTACGCGTCGGTGACGGAGGCGCGAGCGGGCATCGCCGGCTATTTCCGGTTCTACAACCACGAGCGCTTGCACCAGAGCCTCGACTACCGGACGCCGGCGGCGATCTACCTGGCGTCAGGGCAACACCGATGACCGGACAAACTATAAGGAACACGGCGTTGCTGGACTCGGGGACTCCGTCCCCGGACCCCTGGGATTTGACGCTTTCGCGCCAGAATGTTTGTTCTACACTGAAAGCACTTGAACGGAGGATAGGGCTCCGCAGGGATGCGACCCGAGCGCCGATTCAAGGGCCGGAATGCCAGGGGGCGGGCTTCTATAGCCGCCCCCAAAACTCAAACCCGAGACCCCGCTGGGCATTAGCTTATTGCGGGCAAAAAATGGTCTTGACAATGGGGTCCACTTTAGGCATCTACATAAAGCACGACGACTTCGCCTCTCCGCGCATCCCTCACCTTTGGAACCAGACTTCTTCTGGACTGGAATCCGAAATCCGTAGGGTTTTCCAACGTGAGAATTTGCTGCCTGATTCGTTTTGTGCTCTCGGCATCGGCGGAGAACAGGCTTGGCAGACGGTCATGCTAATATGCCTCCACAAAGAAAGCACGAAGGGCGGTGAGCGTACATCCTTCGGTGAGGTGCTCGAAGACGTCGATGAGTTGAATGTTCCCTTCGTTCGGATTCTCAAAGCGGCTCTGACTCGCACGGAGGGTAAGACCTTCTTCCCCTACATGGCTGACATCGTTGGGAACACCATCTGCGCCGACTACCTCGATTACCTACGCAGGGACCCGACCAACGTTGGCCTCGACGTTCTGCGTGATGATCGCGTGGCATCACGATGACCGTTCGGCAGCGATTCACCCTGACACACGAGATCGCACACACGTTGTTTTTTCGCGGCGGCCCTGGCATACCCAAGCGAATGCCTGGGGCGCTCCGCAAGAGTCGGCTTGAGATACTCTGCAACTTTGCGGCCGGCCACCTCCTTATGCCTGTGCTCTCAATCCGCGCATTTCTCCCTGTAACGGGACGATTGTCCTCCTGTGAAGAGGCAGCGCAGATGTGTGCGCGATTTGCTGTCTCTCCCGAAGCTTTGTTGAGACACATAAGCGCCTGCGATTTGATTGAGTCTGAGACGGCTGTGTTGTCTGGTGAGAGTGAACCTGGCACGCTGAGCTCAGTCATACTTGCCGGAGCGTATTCAATGGGCCTGCACCGGTATGTCCAACGGCCGAGAGCGTACAGTAGCGCTGACAAGCTATTGGAGCGGTACCTCAAACCGGCCTTCTGGGCGTCGGATGCTTGTGAATGTAGGGTCGATATCCCAGGCAGCAGCGGTTCTGAAACTGCGGCCTTGTACTTTGTGAAGCGACCGTGGCCCCGCCGAAAAGGTACGTTCTTTCTTGAGATCCGGCTCCATACTGAAACTGATCCATTGGTAGGACTGTGAGCATCGGGGGCGCACCAGCTCCCACGATTTGGGCGGCGGCTTCGCTGCCAATAACGGGCAGCTCGTGTGCCTGCACGCGCATCCAGGTGGACTACTCTCATGGGATGGTCGCGAAACAGGTAATGGACTCAGCGCAAATCTTGGATGTACCGAGGCGCCTCGCGGATAGACGGGATCCTCGACGATGCTGGAGTGCTCACTCGGCCGGCTCACCGGACGTATCCTCGGCCACTCGGAAACTGCCCCCGAACGGCGTTCGGGGAAGTTGGCCGGATTGCGACCACAGAGTCCGCCACCACCGCCAACCTCCGGATGGCCGCGATCCGGGCACAATGCGCCGTTTGGCCCGCTGAATCTGGCTGTGCGAGGCGCGGGCCCCAGAGAGGAGCACGGCTCAGGCGGCGTCGAGATCGACGCGCACGCGGCAGCCCAGTGCCGTCGCGATGTTGACCAGCGCGTCGAGCGAGAAGCGGGAAAGCCGGCCACGGAGCAGATCGTTGATCCGGGGCTGCGTCACGCCGCAACGGCGCGCCGCTTCGGCCTGTGTCCAGTCGTGTTTCTTCAGGTGTGCTTCGATCTTGCGCATCAGGTCGGCCCGCGCTCTCAGATTCGCGGCCTGCTCGGGCGTGTCCGCGATCGCATCCCAAACACTTGCGTAGGTCTCGGGTTTGCTCATATCCTTCCTCCCAACAGTTGCCTAAATCGTACTTTCGCGATTCCCAAATCCTTTCTTGGCGTCGCCTGTGTCTTCTTGTGGAAGGCGTGCAGGACGTAGACAGCCTCCGCGCGCCTGGCCAAGTAAACCACGCGGTAGGCGCCGCTTGAGTCCGAAACGCGAATCTCCTCGACACCCTTGCCGATGGCGGGCATCGGCTTGAAGTCGTCGGGCTGGTCGCCTCGCTGAACCTTGTCGAGTTGATAACCCGTATCATGCCGCGCGCCCTCTGGGAAGTCTCGCAGGCACTGGAGCGAATCACCAAGGAAACGCAGCGGCCGCATGACTCAATTATATCCAACTGGATATAATTCGCAAGCGCGCCTCCAAGCGTGGGCTTCCGGACAGTCAGACGGTTCCCGGCGTAGATGTGGGAAGGGTTCTGAGGGGGCGGTTAATCGCTTGGTACCGCCGTTCGTGGTTACGGTGAAGGGGACGATCGCGCTTATTTCAGCGGTAGTAGCCGAACTCTCGTTCCATAGGTGCCCACCGAAAGCACGCATCCGCGGCGCAGGGATTGTTCGTGCCGCTCGAACACCTCCTTAAGGAGTGCAACCACCCCGGCCGCGCGCAGCCGTTCTTTGCGAATCAGAATAACCGAGGGGAGGGTGGCTTCGGTGAGGGCAAGGATCTGCGGAAAGTCGCGGTCAAGGGTCACAACGACCCGCTCCTCCTTGGCCGCATGGGCCAGGATCTCCGCGTCGTCCGCTTCGCGCATGCCGATTTCACGGACATGCACAGCGTCCCAGCCCAAATCTCGAAGCGCGCCGGCGGCTCTCGCGGGCAGGCCCTGATCAAGAAGTAAATCCCTCATGCCGCGTCGAGGTGAAGATTGATCGTGCCATCCACCGCCGCGGCAGCGAAGGCGAGCGCCTGTCGAAGGTCTTCTTCTTCGAGATCCGGGTAGTCTTCAAATAGCTCGTGCCGATCGGGATAGGTCGCCAGGATCTCCAGCACGCGCCGGACAGTGATGCGCATTCCGCGAATGCATGGCTGGCCACCCATCTTCCCCGGCTCGGTGGTGATGCGGTCGAACGGTGGGCGAAGACGCATGTCATGATTATCGCTCCATCGCTCGCATGGGTGCGAACTGCTCGCAGGAACCGGCAGCAGGCAGGCTATCGCCGCAGCACTCTTGTTTGTGGCCGAATGACTCGCCTACTTCACCCCGGACATCAGGCGCACGGTGGGCTTGAGGAGGATGACCATGGCGATGGCGGCGGCCATGGCGATGGCGGCGGTGATGGCGAACAGGGTTGGGATGGTCATGGATCCGTAGAGCGAAGCCATCCTGCCTCCCAGGTAATTTCCCGCGCCGGTGGAGACGAACCACAGACCCATCATCATTCCGACCACGCGCGTGGGCGCCAGCTTGGTCATGGCGCTCAGTCCGACGGGGCTGAGCGACAACTCCCCCAGCGTGTGCAGGAAGTAGGTGCCGATCAACCAAAAGGGCGAGACGGCCTGGCCGCCCGCTACCGGGACCAGCAGGATGAATCCCGCGCTCACGAAGAACAGGCCGAAAGCGAACTTAGCGGGGCTGGAAGGCTCACGCTTCCCCAGCCGGACCCAGAGCCAGGCGAACACCGGCGCCAGCGTAATGATGAAGAACGGCTGCACCAACTGGTACCAGCTCGCCGGGAACTGGTATCCGTGCACCCATCGGTCGACGCTGCCCTCGGCGAACAGGTTGAGCGACGATCCGGCCTGCTCGAAGGCAAACCAGAAAACGGCCGAGGAGAGGAACAGAACCAGAATCGCGGCCGAACGTTTGCGCTCCTCGGCGGACCATCCGCGGCCCAGCAGCAGCCAGGAGAAGATGGCCACCGAGAGGAGCACCAGGGCCACGCCCAGCGCGTCGGAAATCAGCTCGGCCGTGAACGCGATGGCGCCGGTTGCGGCCAGCGCTCCGAGTATCCCCAGAACCGCCAGCGCACCGGCCGCGGCCAGGGCCACGCGGCGCTTCTGCCGGTGATCGGCCGCCGGGTTGTCGGGAATTGCGGGGTGCAGGCCCGCTACGCCCAGGTACTTGCCTCCCAAGGTGTATTGAATCAAGCCGGCGATCATGCCCACGCCCGCCAGGCCGAAACCCAATCGCCAGCCGACCTTTTCCCCCACCCAGCCGCAGGCGAACGGGGAGATGAGCGCTCCCAGGTTGATGCCCATGTAGAAGATGGAGAAGGCGGCGTCGCGGCGGCCGTCGCCGGGCGCGTAGAGTTGGCCCACGATGGTGCTCACGTTTGGCTTCAGCAGGCCGGTTCCCATCACCAGCAGCACCAATCCCAGATAGAAGGCCATGGTACTGGGCGCCACCAGGCAGAACTGTCCGGCGGCGATGAGGATGCCGCCGTAGAGCACGGCCCGGCGCTGGCCGGTGATGCGGTCCGCCACCCAGCCGCCCGGCAGGCTGAGCAGGTAGACCATGCCGGTGTAGAGCCCGTAGATGGCCCCGGCCTTGGCGTAGGAGAAGCCCAGGCCGCCCCTGGCGACGCCGGCCGTCATGAACAGAATGAGGAGCGCGCGCATGCCGTAATAGCTGAAGCGCTCCCACATTTCGGTGAAGAAGAGGGTGGCCAGGCCCCGCGGATGACCGAAAAAGCTGCGATCGGCGCGCGTGGCGTCGAGCGATTGGTGGAGGTCTGGGCGGGATGCCATAGATTGACCGGCAACGCCAAGTGTATATGGTTGGCGCGCCTGAAGGCACTTGGGGCCGGTGACAGGCGCCAGGCACATTCCGCCGAACAGAAGGTACTGCGTATGATGCGGAACCTGCTGCCAGCTCTCATCGCGGATCGAGGGGATGGAACGGATGCCGGGGAACGGCTTCCCCAGAACGGTCAGGGTCCCAAACGTGGCCGGTGGGGTCTCCGGCGCGCAAAGATAATGCTTGCTGCGGTTGAATTCACACGGTAGAGTCGAGGAGG
>JBAWDI010000305.1:0-2710 GCA_049590695.1 Bryobacteraceae bacterium | reverse complement strand
GGGCGCGCCTGGCGCTCCGGCAGGCGGCTTTGGCGGCGGCAGGGGGCGCGGCAATGCGCCGCCACCGGTTTCGGGGTTGTTGGGGCCGGTTCGCCTGGTGGCGCGATGAAGAAGGTCGACAGACGGAAGCGTCTGTCCCACCTTGGTGCCACCTTGGTCCACATGGAATTGTGTTTTTGTGGGGCAGGCGCTTTCGCCTGCCAACACTGTTTTGAAGGAACCTCATATGAAAAAGGTAGTTAGTACGCTAGCTTTCATTCCGCTGTTGGCCGCCGTGTTGCCGGCCCAACGGCCCTGGCAGGAAATCACGGTCCCGTCGGTGCGCGACGTGGCCGCCAACTTCAAGACGCCGCCGCACGAGTACGGCGCCATCCAGCCGTTTATGGGGTGGAACGGTCCGGACGCCAACGAAAGGAAGGCCAGGATCGTCCAGGATCTCGACCGGCTCTCGGCCAATGGCATCTTCATCGTGAACATGTCGCCGGGGCGCGGCGAGCCGGCGTACCTTTCGCCGGAGCACATGGCGCAGGTGAAGTTCGTGGTCGAGGAAGCCAAGAAGCGGGGGATGAAGCTCTGGATCGAAGACGAATACGACTACCCGAGCGGGTTTGCCGGCGGCAAGATCAGCGAGCAATACCCCGAACTGACCATGCAGGGGCTGGACGCGGACATACGCATCACCGTGATGCCGGGCCAGACGCTGAAGATGCCGACGCCGCCGGACACTTTGGGCGCGCTGGCGGTGTTTGAGCAAACCGGCGCGAGTCAGGTTGTGCCGATCAGCGCCAGCGGAATTAATTGGAGGGCCCCGGCGCCACCGCCCGGCGCAGGCGGCTATCCGAAGCCGTGGGAGCTGATCCTGGTGCGGCATATCTTTCGCAGTTCTCCTACCCGCATGTCGGCCCGGGCCGACGGCACCCGTGCCAAAGACAGCCAGTATTCGCTGATCGACTACCTGAATCCGGATGCCACGCGTGCGTTCATGAAGATCACCCACGAAACGTACAAGGCGGCGGTCGGGGACGACTTCGGCACGACCGTGCTGGGCTTCTTCGGCGACGAGCCCGACTACACCGGCTTCATGCCTTGGACGCCCAAGCTGTTGGAAGATTTCCGGCAACAGAAGGGCTACGACCTGCAGCCATACCTGCCGCTTTTGTTCGCGCCCAAGATGACCGACGAAGCCTGGCGCGCAAAGGCGGACTACTGGGATGTGTGGAGCGGACTGTTCCGCGAGAACTTCTTCGGGGTGCAGGCGGACTGGTGCGCGAAGAACAACGTAGAGTACCTGGTGCACTTGAACCACGAAGAACATGCGCTGAGGTTGGACTTACCCGAGGACCATATCCGGAACGAGGGCGATTACCTGAGAGACATGCGGCACGTGCAAGTGCCGGGCATCGACAACCTGAGCCAGCTTGTGCCGAACCGGATCCACGCGTTTGACGCGACCTGGAACGAAGATAACAACTTTCCCAAGCTGGCTTCTTCGGCGGCGCACCTGTTCGGCAGGCCCCAGGTGTGGACCGAGTCGGCCGGGGGATTGGGCATCGACGGCAAGTTCCAATTGGATTTTCAAGTGGTAAGGGGAATCAACGCGTTACAGATCGGGATCGCGCGCGGTCCCGGCGGCGGGGGAGCCCTGCCGCCACAGGCGCCCATGCTGGCGTGGTACACCGACCGGGCCGGCTACTTGATGGCCATCGGACGCCCGGCGGCGCAAGTGGGCCTGTACTATCCCTCCAACAGCATGTGGATGGGCGACGAAGAAGCCGACCGCAGCATGACCAAGCTGGGTTGGCAGTTGCTGGAACACCAGGTGGATTGGGATTACTTCGACGAGCAATCGCTCGACTCGGTGGCAACCATCGCCGACGGCGGCTTCAAGGACCTCAGTGGGCAGGTATTCCGGGCCATCGTGGTTCCGTCCTCGCTGGTGATTTCGAAGACCGGCCTGGAGCGTTTTCAGGCCTTCGTGAAAGCGGGCGGCAAGCTGATTTTCGTGGGGAAGACGCCCACGCTGGTGGTGGACAAGACGTTCTTGAATGCCAAGGATGCGGCGCCCGACCTGAGCTTCGCCACGCTGATCGAGCCCGCGGGCGACATCACCGAGCGCGTCATCGGGGCGCTTCCCAAGCCGGATGTGGCGCTGGATAGCCAGTGGCAGCGGCTGACGTACAATCACCGGCGCTGGCGCGACGCCGACATGTATTTCTTCTTTAACGAGAGCAACCAGGAGCAGTCGCGCACCGCCACCATCGCCGGCCGCGGCCAGGCGCAGGTGTGGGACCTGACTACGGGCGAGATTCATCCCATTTCCGGCGCCACCGCGGAGGGCGATTCCGTGCGCTTCTCGCTGGTGCTCGGACCTTATGAAACCAAGGTCGTGGTGGTGGGGCCGCTGCCCAGCGGGGTGGGCGCTCCGGAGCCGTCCTTGGTATCCGGCAACACCCTCGCGGACCTGGGCGGAGACTGGACACTGGACTTGAACGGCAAACAGTTGACCACGCCGCTGAAATCGTGGGAGGACTTGGGCACGACATCCTTTGCGGGCCCGGCCACGTATCGCAAGCAGTTCACGATTTCCCCCGTGCCCGCGGGTAAGCGGTTGTTCCTGGAAATGGCCGATGTGCACGACTACGCGCGGGTGAAAGTGAACGGGAAAGAGTTGGAAGGCCACGCGTGGCCGCCGTACCGTTGGGAGTTGACC
>JBAWDI010000304.1:0-3275 GCA_049590695.1 Bryobacteraceae bacterium | reverse complement strand
GGTGTGCCCGGTGCTCGAGGATAAGCATTGTCCGGGCGTGGTGCCGGTGCTCGAGTGGCTGAAGCAGCGGGGTGTCCTGCTCGGGCTGGTAACGGGCAACCTGACGCGCATCGGTTGGCGCAAGCTGGAGCGCGCGGGCCTGCGCCGGTATTTTCGATTCGGCGCCTTCGGCGAGATGGCGAAGACCAGGGCGGGCCTGGCGAAGATCGCGATTCGGGAAGCGCGGCGCAGGGGCTGGATTGCGCGCGGGACGCCCATGGCGCTGATTGGCGACGCGCCCGCCGACATCCTGGCGGCCCAAGCGAACCACATACGCGCCATCGCCGTGGCGACGGGCCTGACACCCGCCGAGGAGCTGCGGTCGCATCAGCCGGACTTCGTATTGAAGGATTTGAGGGGGCTACTTGAGGATGACATGGTCGGTTTGGGGTAGTCCGGCGGCCCAGGCTTTGACGGTGCGGAGCGCGCTGTTGCCGGCTACCACCAGGACCATGTGCGCCGGGTCGAATGGGTTCGTGGCCGCCAGCAGGAGCGCGTCGCGCTCGGAAGCGTGGACGGCGCCATCGATGCGGAAGGCGGCGCCTGGATAGTCGAGGCCGATGCGGCCGGCCCAGGCGGCCAGGGCGGAGTTGGCCTCGGGGCGGCCGATGAAGATGACGTCGCGCTGCCGAAGCAGGTCGTCGGAGACCTCGAAGTCTTTGTGAATCGGAACGGCGCTCTCGTAACTGTCCAGGAGATCGCTCTGGATCTGTTCGGCGGCGTAGCGGTTGGCGCCCGCCTCGCGCTCCGTGCCGTAGACCAGAACGGCGGTAGCGAGGCGCCGGTAGATGTCGGCCACCAGGTAAGCCGGCCCATCCCCGGGCTCGGAAAACTCGAACGGCACGCCGGCCCTTTCGAGGAACGACTGGGCCGTGACGGTGGCGCCGGCGTGGGCGGCAAAGAACTCGCTCATGAGCGCGAAGAAGCGGTCGCCGCCCACCTTGCGCCGCAGCGAATCCAGGAACAGCACGCCCTTGGTCTCTTGGAGCCGGAAGCGGTTGGCGGCGTTATCGGGCCCCAGTTTCAGGCGGCGGTACATGGCGCGCCGCGCGTCCAGCGCCTGGGCGAAGTCATCGGACTGAAGAACGCGGTAATAGGCGACGGAACCTGCCGCAAACCAGGTGTCGGCATCGGAAGCCGGCAAGACCCACCCGTTCCAGAGGCGGTCTTTATAGGATGCCTGCTCACCGGCAGGCTGGCTCTCGGCGGGCTTGGCAGCCGTCCGCGGTTGCTCGCTCTGGCCGCGAAACAGGTAGTAGCCGGATGGATACAGCCCGTCGTTTTTGGCGTAACCGCCCGGATCGGGCCGCCACTCGCGCTGGTTGGGTTTGCCTATGGCGGCCCACACCATGAGGCGCGAGGCCATATCGGCGGTAACAATTTTGGCGTCCATGGCGCTGGCGCTCACCAGCGGCGCGGTGCGGAAGGCCAGGAACGCGAACTGCTCGTCGATCTGGCCGTGATACCGGCGGTACAAATTCTGCCATGTCATGTCGCGAGGGCCGGGCACGTAGGGGACGTACTCGGGCGTGCCATGGGGATCGGGCTCGGTCTCGAGGTTGACGGCGAGATCCTTGGCATTGTTGTCGCCCCAGTAGAAGCCGGGGGTGTCGCCGAACCACTCGTTTTTCGAGCTGCGCCACAGCCTGGTGTGGTTGGTGCCCAGCTCGTACATTGCCACCTCGTTGTTTTGGGCGTCGCCCAACAGCCATTCGTTGGTGTAGAGGCCATTGTTGCGGGTCCCCAGGCGCTCGACCACTTGATCGATGTTGCCGCCGTACTGGATGGCCATGCGCGCGCGGAAAGCCACGGGAGTGCCCTGGGCGTTGAAGGGCGTCTGGCCAATCGTGGTTTCGGTGAGGACCACTCCGGCATCGTTCTGGTACCAATCGGTGCCGCTCTCGATGCCGCCGGGATAGCTTTGCATCAACACCCGATGACCGTTGGCGGGCTGGATATCGAGCATGACGTTGGTCTGCTCGGCCAGCGTCAAAGGCCACCAGGTCACATGGCCGACGACCATCTTGCCGTCGCGGGTGGCGGGGCCGGTGGCGGCAAACGCGCTGCAATGTTCGATGACGGAGTCGCGCTTCCTTTCGAAGTAGGCGGGCGGGTCGAAGTGGAGGCCTTCCAATCCGGTGGGCGTGGCGGCGATGGCGCCGCGCAATTCACCCAGCTCGACGGTGACGTTGGCCACCACCACATCCACCAGGTCGATGGGCCGCCCCAGCCACTTCGCGCCGGCGGCGTTGGCGCCATCGGCGATGCCGCGCATTTCCTCCAGGATTTCGCGATCGAAGCCGCGCAGGAAGAGCGCGTTGGCGACGGTGCGAAGCTGGTCCCAGCCGGAGGCGTCGGCTTTGGAACCGAGGTCGGAGGCGCAGCGCGCGAAGTACTCGGGAATCTCGCGCGCCATGAGAAAGCCGTGCTGGTAACCGCGCTCGTAGGGCTGGCCTGCAATGTGGAGGTAGATCCAGCCGGCGGCCGGATAGCGGTAGGCCGGGCCGAAGGTGCGGACGGCGTCGGGCATGGGCCACTCGCTGGCGTTGGAGGTTTCGTCGAGGGTGATGCCTTCGAACCATGCCTTGCCCTGGAATGCGCCGCCGTTGGCGACGGTCAGCAGGATCTGGTCCTGGGCGCGGGTGGCGACGAAACGCAGGGTGAGGCGGCGCCACGGCTGGGTGCCGCCGAGCGATTCCGAATGCACGTCGAAGGGCATGGAGGCCATGGCGAGCGCGGCGCCAATGGCAATAGGGGAGCGCCCGAAATCGCGCACCGCAAGGGCTTCAGTGCGGGCCCATCCGCTCAGCTCATAGCGCTTGCCGATGGTGAGCGCGACGGGGGCCAAGCGAACGCAGGCATCGGGCGACTGCCCGCCGGGCTCGACACGGAGCGACTTGCGGCCCTCATGGAGCACCGACGCGTCCGGCGTGGCCGATCCGCGCACGGCGACCCAGCTTAAATCGGCCTTCTCAAACGACGCCTGGAACAGGTGTGTGGCGGCGTTGGCGGCGATGGCGACAAACAGACAGCAGACCAGACGAGGCATGGGGTCCCTCCCAATAAGGGGACAGACGCATTTCTTACCGAACTCGCAAAATGCGTCTGCCCCCTTTTTCTTACGGGGTTGGCGGCGGGGAGGTCAGCGGTTCCTGAGCTCCGCGATGGCAGGTGTAACAGGTGACGTGCTCCTTGCCATCGGGGAACTTCGCGTTGACGTCTTGCACCAGGACGAT
>JBAWDI010000303.1:0-3742 GCA_049590695.1 Bryobacteraceae bacterium | reverse complement strand
GTACGTGCCTGCGCTGTGCCACGCCATGCGGATGAACAACGGCCCATAGTGGCCAAAGTCCGCCGGCCACCACTCCTGCGAGTCCGTCATCAAGGCATGGAGGTCCTTGATAACGGCATCCAGGTCGAGGCTTTTGAACTCCTCGGCGTAGTTGAACGTCTCGCCCATGGGGTCGGATAGCGGGCAGTGTTGTTTCAAGATCTTCAGGTTCAGTTGATTGGGCCACCAGTCTCGGTTTGTCGCGGCCCCAGCCGTTGAGTGTTTGCGAGCGCCGTCCGAGAACGGGCACTTGGTTTCGTTTGACAAGTTCTGCTCCTGATTATCGGGGACCGGAGCCCCCGCTGCGGTGGTGAGTTTTTGCTCCATATGTTTCCCTTCCTTCGAATAATTCAAAAAACGTGACGAACTACGAACCCATCCTGGCTCTCCCATTCGCGCGACCGCCGCCGCCCGCGCTTGCCGGCGCGCGCCATTCATCCGGTATCCACACGCCTACGACACTTAACGGGAAGCGTGCCGGGGAGCGCACTTCGCGCAGAGCCCCCGGAAAATGAGTTCGCATTCGCGAAGAACCCGCTTATCGAGGGAGCCCGGGGCAGGCTTGGGCACCTCGCACCACTCGATGTCCTCAACATTGCCGCAGCGGTCGCAGATGAAGTGGTGATGCCGCATGCCTTTCGCATCGAATCGCGCAGCGCGGCCCTCGACGGCCACTTCACGCACCAAACCCGCCTGCACCAGGTCCCGCAGATTGTTATAAGTCGTGGCCCTTGAAGAGCGCGGATACACGCGATTCACGGCTCCGAAGATTTCCGCGGCCGTGGGATGCCTGTTGTGTTCCATCAAGAATGCCATCACGGCGTAGCGCTGCGGAGTGCACCGCAACCCGCTGCCTTTCAAGGACCGTTTAATGGCCTCGGCATCCATTAATAATTTAGAATATATCTAATGTGACATTTTGTCAAGACTTATGTTTTTTAGGTTTGGATGCAGTCGCTCGATTTTGGCGGCAAGAATAAAATCGCTCTCGGTCAAGCCGTCGATCTTGTGGGTCCAAATCTTGATTTCGACCTTTCCCCACGCCAGGTACAGGTCGGGATGATGCCCTTGTTCTTCCGCGAGGGCGCCCACGCGGTTCACAAAGTCCAGCGCCGTGCGGAAATCGGGGAATGTATACGTCTTCGACAGATGGTGCTCATCCACCACCTGCCAGCCGGCCAACTGCGCCAGCATTTTCCGCAACTCTTCGCCTTTGAGCGGCGGGACGCCACCCCGGCATGGTACGCACTGCTTTTCGGCCAAACCCATTTTTGCCCTCCTCGCTCAGCGTCCCGACGATCCGAAGCCGCCCGTCCCACGGAGCGAATCGGCCAGATCGCCTTCTTCCCACTGTACCGCTTCATAGCGCGCCACAATCATCTGGGCGATGCGGTCGCCGGCGTGGATGGTGTACGGCTCGCGGCCCAGGTTCAGCAGAATCACACGCACCTCGCCGCGATAGCCCGGGTCGATGGTGCCGGGCGCGTTGGGCATGGTGATGGCATGTCGCAGCGCCAGCCCACTGCGCGGCCGCACCTGCGCTTCGCAGCCCGCGGGAACCTCGACGACGAGGCCGGTGGGGACCAGTTGCGGGATGCCTGGCTCGAGCGTCACGTCCTCCACCGCGTGCAGGTCCATGCCGGCGTCCTCTTGCGGTCCGTGGGCATAAGAAGGAAGAATGGCGGCCGGATGAATTCGTTGGATTCGCATACGCATCTGTTTCCGTTATCATAGCGTCTTGAGCCCCACCAAACGCGTAGCAACGTCTGAAATGTGCGTCCAACCTGCATTTCGCCTACTACAACCGCCATCGAACTCTCCGGGCGATCCGTCTCACCCTTGCCATAGAAGCGGAAATCACGAGCCGCGTCTAGGGATCTGGCTGAACCAGTGAAGGTCGGCCTGTGAAAGTCGGCCTAGACACCACGCCCTTGGGTGGCGTAGGATAAGGCGAGCAATTCCATTCGAGGGCACGAATGCGTTTGCCCGAAGCGCGAGAATCACTTTGAGCTCCGGAGGAACAACCCTGTGCGTGGACGACAAGGGTTGGCGGATAGAGAATCAAATCGAGGCGCGGCAAGAAATGGCCAAGATCCTTGCAGATAAAGACATCCAGAAGTTGCTCGGGACGGTGATTCTCGGTGCAGATCCGGTTAGGATTAACCCGAACGGGATAGAGATCCGTCTGGGCAAACACGTTCTATTCCAATCGACCGATGAAGAAGGAGAACTTTCTCCGGGCATGTTCCTTAAGGTCTTGCCCGGTGAAAGCGTCATGATCTCCAGCCTAGAAAGATTCGATTTCACCAGAGAGCCCATCGGCAAGATCTTTCCTGGTTGTGACCTGATGGCACTAATCACGCCGACCACGACCATGATGCGCGAAGGCATCATGCAGTCTGCTACGAAGGTAGATTCCGGCTGGAGTGGAGTCCTGAATTGGGGCTTGCGGAACAGTTCGACCAGGGATTTTGTATTGGGATATGGGGAACCGATTTTCAAGTTGACGGTATTCTTGCTAGAAGAGGGCGAGATTCCAGAAATTCCGTACGGCTTGCGCGATGGCGACCAATACCAGAATACTGAGGGCATAGCGCGATCAATCCGCAAGATTCCCGCAAGCATCCCGAAGAAACAACTCGTTGGCTCATCGGTTGAACGGCTAGATCCCCAGAAGCAACTCCGCGAAGCTGGGTACCCTTACAACTACATCAGTACGGAGCTGGCTGAGCTTCGCGGGAAATGGGAGGTGGTTTCCAGCGATGTAGTGCTACTGAAGGACGCAATTGCCGACGGCAACAAGGCGCTTTCTGATAAGGTGGAGACTTCTCAGAAGACCACGCTGCAGCAAGTGGAAATCCTTTTTGATCGGAAATTCTGGAGCATTGCCGGCACGATTCTTGGTTGTCTGGCTCTCATGTACGGCGCTGTGACCTTTCTTCAAAGCCATGGCGTTACGGGCGCTGCTTTGGGCTGGGTTTCCGTGATTGGAGGATTTGGCGTGCTCGCGCTCGTGTATCTTGTCGTCCGCCGAAAGTCATAGAGGGGTACTGCAACGCGACTTTCAAGCCCCACCAAACGCGTCATCACCGTGGCGCCCATGCCGCCGGAGAAGAGCGCCTACGCGCTGGCCCGCTACAGCCGCTCGCCCGATTCCATTCGCGATTCCATCGATTGGGTGCGCCGTCACGACTCGCAGAAATTCCTGGAGAGTTTCTATTTCCAATATGGCCACGCTTCCATCGCAGACCTGGGCCACACCGTGATGTGCTTCGAGGGCATCTCCGAGCTGGCCGCCACCGAAATCGAAGAAGAGCCGCTGTGGGACGGGCAGGCCAAATCGTCGCGCTACCAGGATTTTTCGCGCTCCGGCTTCGTCACGCCGCCCGAATTTTCAGCCGGCGACGCCGAAGTGTACGGGAAGGCGGGCGAGGCGCTGCTGGCGGCCTACGGCCAGGTGAACGAACGGGCGTTGGCGCGGCTCTCGGAGCGCCTGCCGCGCCCCGACGACATGAAGCCGGACGCTTATCGGCGCAGCATCGCGGCGCGCGCTTTCGACGTGGCGCGGTACCTGCTGTTCTGGGGCGTGCCCACCAACGTGGGCCAGGTGACCACCATTCGCACACTGGAAAAGCAGATCCGCCGGTTGCGGGCTTCCGAATATGCGGAAGTGCGCGAACTGGGCGGCGAGATGGCCCAGGCA
>JBAWDI010000302.1:0-1611 GCA_049590695.1 Bryobacteraceae bacterium | reverse complement strand
GGTTTGAGACGTGTTTCCCCTTCCATCCCGCGACGCTATCGGTCTTTCAACGAAAATGGCAAGCGCTGCCGCAGTATCAGCAGACGCGCGGAACGCTCGCCATGCTGGCCCAGTGGGTGTCGTGGGCGTTCGCCAAACAGCATCGGGAACAGACCGTCGAACCGCTGTTGACGCTGGGATCGGCGCCGCTGCACGTGATGGGATTCCGCGGCGCCGTACTCGGCCAGGTGGGAGAATCGCGGCTGAGTACGGCGATCGAAACCGACATTGCCGGTCCCATGGCGCGCGCACGGGCGTTGGACGCCGATACCAAGGGGCCACTCAAGGACATTCACCGGCGGGTAGCGACGGCCATCTTCTTTGAATCCTCGGGCGGCCAGCGGGAGCGGATCGCGCACCTGCCGGAACTCCGCTTCGCCTTGGGCGGCCCCGCGGTCGATACCACATCCATCGATTCGGCGGCCTGGAATTTGGAGGCGAAGGCATTCTTCATCCGCAAGGTTTCCAACGACGGTTTCCGCATCCACCACCAGCCAACCTTGAAGAAAGTCGTCAATGACCGCAAGGCGTCGTTGGATTTCGAGAAGGATGTCCGCCCGCTGATGCGGAAGATCGTGCGGGAACAATTCGAGAAGGACACCCCCGTTCGGATAGAACCCTTTCCGGCCAACTCCGCCGACATCGACAACTCGCCGCGGCTTCAAGTGGTTGTGGCCGATCCAGAGCTGGAATGGGCCGCAACTGGCGCCACGCGCGACATGATTCGCGATTGGACACAGAAGCGGGGTGAATCGTCTCGCGACTATCCGGCAGCGCTCGTGTGGTGTGTAAAGAAGCCGGGCAAGGAGTTGCGCGAGAAGGCCGAGCTTGTCTTGGCTTGGCGGCGAGTTCAGAAGGAAGTGCAAGAAGGGACGCTCGGCGCCGATGTCCAGGCGGCGGATTTTAAAGGCGTCCCTGCCAGCGTCCGCGATGCGGAGGATGAACTGGATGAGGAGACGTGGGCCAGCTACCGGTTTGTTGTCATCGCCGATTCCTCCGTAAGCGACGGCCTCCATGTCATTGATTTGGGATCCGGTCACGCCAGCAGCGGGGAAACGCTGGGCGGCCGAATTCTTGCCGCTCTGAAATCCGAGAGCCGGTTGAATGACAGCGTGGGCGCGGGCTACCTGGAACGGAACTGGCCCGCCGCATTCAAGGACACCGGCGCGTGGCCGTTAGCCAGCCTCAGAAAGTGTTTTCTGGATGGTTCCCTGACCCGCTTGGTGGATCCGGACAAGGTGTTGCGAGAGAAGATCCCGGAACTGGTGGCTCGCGGGGACCTGGGCTACGCCGCCGGTGAGCGGCCGGAAGGCGGGTTTAATCGCCTGTGGTTCAACGAGAAACTGCCGCCCGAAGAGATTGATTTCGTACATGACGTTTTCGTGGTCCGCAAGGATCGGGCCAAGGCGCTCCGAGACGCCGTAACGGTTCCTGGAACGGCTACCGTGCAGGCAACGCTGCCGGAAACGAGCACACCGCTTCCGGCATTCGCTCTGGTCAGCCCCCCATCTGTCGGGCCGCCGGCGGGTTCCGGCGTTTCGGAAGCTTCCGGAAAGACGTTGCTGCGCGTAC
>JBAWDI010000301.1:0-2839 GCA_049590695.1 Bryobacteraceae bacterium | reverse complement strand
GGCGCTGCGCTCCTGACACCCCAGGACCTCTCGACCGTCCTTGACAACTGGGATGCGATCACCAAGGTTCTCGCGGAACCGCACCGAAGGCGGCGTCGCTTCAATTTCAGAGCGTAGGGCCTCCTTAGGTTAACGCATATTCGGCTTATGCCGTGGGCTACTTTCTTTCGCCCTGACGGGCTGGAGAAACGCCTGGATTCCCGCGAGTTGCAGCCCACGCGCTACGACATTATGTGGCAGATCGCCCGGAAGAAGGAATGAGACTGCTGCCCGTAGGGTTTGCTTTGGCCGTTCTTCTGACGGGCCAATTGCCCAGCCAGGACCTGGCGCCAGGGGCCACGCTGCTGGCGCGGGTCAAAGAGCACGGGCGCGCCAATTTCGAGCACATTCCCGACTACGCCTGCCTGGAAACCGTCGAGCGTTACCGGCAGTCTCGCTCTGTCAGGCTGTTCGATACGTTGCACCTGGAGGTGGCTGTGGTGGGCGGCAAAGAGGGGATGATCGGCACCGGCTGGATCCGCAATCCCTGGATTTGCTGCGCATCGAGCAACACGACGTGGATCTCCCGGCGGAGTTGAAAGTCCGCGATATCGTCACCACCATCGCCTACGGGCGCATGCGCATCGGTTCCTCGGAGCCGCTGTCGCCGCATTCCCCGGAAGTGACGGTCACCGATTCTCCCGGCGGCCAGCAGGCGCGCGACAGGCGATGGATCGGGAAGACGAAGGGCAAGCTAAAGCATGCCCCACGGCCCCGCCGTTTTCGCTAGAATTATTACATTGTCTCGAAAGCCACCGAGCGTCATCGCCATCTACGCGGGATCGTTTGATCCTATCACCAACGGGCACCTCGACCTGATCCAGCGCGGCTCGCGAATGTTCGACCGGCTGATCGTCTCCATATTGCGAAATGAGACGAAGGAGCCGCCGCTGTTCTCCGCGGAAGAGCGCATGGAAATGCTGCGCGAGGTGGTCGGCGTCTACCCCAATGTGGGGGTGGACTCGTTCGACGGTCTGCTGGTGGACCATGCGGCCGCGCACTCGGCTACCGTGCTGCTGCGCGGCATCCGCGCGATTTCCGATTACGAATACGAGTTGCAGATGGCCCTCATGAACCGGCGGCTGAGTCCTGAAATTGAAACGGTCTTCATGATGGCCAACGAAGCCTATTCTTTTATCAGCTCGCGCCTGGTAAAAGAAGTCTTCGGCCTGGGAGGGAGCATCAAAGGACTGGTGCCGCCCGTGGTGGAAACGCGGCTGCGCCGCCGGCTGTCAAAAATCAAACAGAGAGGGGCTTAGATCACAAGGGCATGCCAGCAGTAACGAACCGAATCTCACAACGAATTTCTTCCATCAGCGTGTCGTCCACCATGAAAGTGGCGGCCGACGCCGACAGGCTTCGCGCGCAAGGCGTCGACGTAGTGGATTTCGGGGCCGGCGAACCGGATTTCCCCACGCCCGATCACATCAAACGCGCCGCCTTCCGCGCCATCGAGCGGAACTTCACCAAGTACACGCCGGCGGCCGGCACCACCGAGCTGAGGCAGGCCGTCTGCAACCGCCACAACGCGGACTTCGGAACCGACTACCAGCCCAGCGAATGCATCGTCACGGTGGGCGGCAAGCACCTGGTTTTCAACCTCACGCAGGCGCTGGTGGACCCCGGCGACGAGGTGGTGATCCCGGTGCCCTACTGGGTGACGTACCAAGACGTGGTCCACTACGCCGGCGGCAAGTGCGTCTTCGCCGAGACCGACGAGGAGAAAGGCTTTGCGCTCACCGCCGCGACGATTGAGCCGCACCTCACCTCGCGCACCAAAATGGTGATGGTCAACTCGCCGTGCAACCCCAGCGGGGCGGTGATGGATCTGGGCGAGTTCGAAAAGCTCTTCAAGCTGACCTCGGCGCGCGGCATCTACCTGATGACGGACGAATGCTACTCGCATTTTCTGTACGACAGCGAGCCATTTTCCGTGGCGGCGCTGCCGGGAGCCAAAGAGTGGGTGCTGGTGGCGGGAACGCTTTCCAAGACCTACGCCATGACGGGGTGGCGCATCGGCTATGGCCTGGTGCCCGCGCCCATCGTGACGGCCATGACCAAGCTGCAGAGCCACTCGACGTCGAACCCCTGCTCCATCTCCCAAAAGGCCGCGGTGGAAGCTTTGAGCGGTCCGCAGGATTCGGTGGCCGAGATGCTCGCCGATTACCGCCGCCGGCGCGATTTCGTAGTCCAACGCCTGCGCGCCATTCCCGGGGTGAAATGCGCGGAGCCGCGGGGCGCGTTCTACGCGTTTCCGAACGTGACGGGGGTGCTGGGCAAGAACGGCATACGGACCTCGCTCGAGCTGACGGAGCGGCTGCTGGCCGAGGCGCAAGTGGCGGTGGTCCCCGGTGAGGCGTTCGGGGTCGATCGGCATATCCGCATCTCCTACGCCGCTTCCTTGCAGAACCTGAAGCGGGGCCTCGACCGCGTCCACGAGTTCATCGTCAAGAACTCGTAGGTACGCGGAGCCTGGTTTCGGAATTCGGAAAGCCCCATCGGCGGGGCGTGGCTGTTCCCCGAAGTGGGCCGGCAGCCCGCGGTGCACGCGGAAACCAACGCGCGCTTCTGCGTACTTACGTGCCGCGCTGACGCGCGGCAGGTTCGCACTGCCCGGAGTAAGATAGAGATGGAGGCGCACACCCACGATGTCGACGGAAGTGCAGCAGATTCTGACTGCGGTCCGCGCCCTCAGCTCGAAGGAACGGCAGGAATTGGCCATGGCCCTCAAGCAGGAGGCACTCGTCTCGCCGGTGCGGCCAAACCAAGGTCTGATTCTCGCCGTTCGCGGCAAGTACGC
>JBAWDI010000300.1:0-7035 GCA_049590695.1 Bryobacteraceae bacterium | reverse complement strand
CGCGCGGCGCGTGCCGAACTCGATCACGGGCCGGCCGTCGGCCACCTCCACCGAGCGCGCGGCCTTGGTCGCGACCAGCGACTGAAACGCCACCGCCGAGAGCACATACGTTTCCGGGATCTGCGCCTCGACGATGGGCGCGCGGATGGTGAGGAGCGGCTCGCCGGGAAACACCGGGACGCCCTCGGGGACCGCGAAGAGATCGCCGGTGAAGCGGAAGTCGCGGAGGTAATCGAAGAAGGCCGGCGATACGTGGCGGAACTGATCGAGGCCGCGGAGGTAATCGATCTCTTCGGCGGCGAAGCTCAGGTTGAGCAGGTAATCGACCACTTGCGGGAGGCCGGCGGCGAGGATGAAATTGCGGTGGGGAGGGAGACGGCGGATGGTGTACTCGAAGACGGCTTTCTCGGCGAGCTTGCCGGACTCGAAGTAGCCGGCGGCCATGGTGAGCTCGTAGAGGTCGGTGAGGAGGGCGTTCATGGGCTGTCAAAAGGGCGGGTTGCCAACCCGCCGCAGGCTACAAGCCTGCCCCACAAGGCAGCTTGCAGCACGTTATTTTTTCTTGGGCTGCGGGGGCGGCGGCTCTTTCACGTCGGCGGCGGCTTTTTGCAGGTCGTCCACAGCCTTGCTGTCCAGTTCATAGATGCTCGGCTCGTTCTCGCGTTGCGCAAAATATTGGCTGCCCTGCTTGGTAATGACCACCTTCTCGACCCGCTTGCCGTCGTTGGAAGTCACTCTGGCCTCGAAAACCGGCTCGCCGCCGCCTTTCTCGGGGAACTTCGTGGCGCTAAGGTCGCGCAGCTTGTCGATCAGGTTCTGGACGCTGGTGTTGTCCATGGTCTTGGAGCCGGCGAGCCACTTGTCGCCGCTCTTGACGTAGGTCGCGGTCTTGAGCTCAACCTTGCTGGGATCGCTGAAACCGAAATCGAAAAGCTTCTTGTTGCGGAAGTCGTCGAGGTTTTTGTCGAGCGCGTCGGCCAGATCGGAGGCCACCTTGTACGTGCCCTCCACCGCGGAACTCTTGGCGTAGCAGTTCTTGTCCTTGTCTCTGCGGACTTCGAGCGTCTGGTTGCCGTTGGCGTCGGTGACCACCGCGGTGGCCACCTTGGCGGCGGCGGCGAAGTTCTTGGCGATGTCCAATTGGGCGCCGGAAAGATCCATCTTGGCGTCCTTGAGCTTGTCGATGAGGGTTTCCACCTGCGAGCCATCGGCGCGCAGCGGACGCGGCTTCAGGATCTGCCACTCGTTCTGATTGTTCTTGCCGAACTCGATGGCCGGCCCCTTGGCCTCGAGCTCCACGCGCGTGAGCTTATCGGAATCGAAGGTGAGCAGGCGCTTGTCGCGGAGGTCGGTGGGGGTCTTGTCGAGACTGGTCTTGGTGAAGCTGGCGACGGTGAATACACGCGGGTCGCCGGCCAGCTTGGCGTAGGCGCCGGAACCGGTGGGCGTGTCGTCGCCGATCAGCAGCTCGTCGCTCTTGCCGTCTATCTTGACGATGGTGATATCGAGCGTCGGCAGTTGCAGGCCGTAAGGCTGCAGGTCGGTGGCCTTGTCCTCGATCAACTTGTCGGCGTTGAGCGAGGAAAGCGACGAGACCATGGAGCCCACGGTGTCCGGGTCGGCCGAAAGCTGTACGGGTTGGGTCATCTGCCACTTGCCGTTCACGCGGCGCAGGTCCTGGACCTCGCCAGTGAGCTTCTTGATCCGGATTTCCTGGAACTGGTCGTCCGGTATGGAAAGCAGCTTGATGGTGGTGTCGGTAGACGTCTTACTGGCCGTGGCCTGCTTCTTGTTCGACCACCAGATGAGGCCGCCCAGAACAGCCAAAACAGCGACCGCGACCAACAGCCCCGTCGGCTTCATGGGTTATCTCCTCTTCCACCAGGTGGCCAGGCCGAATCCCACTATGGCCAGCGGGAAGATCACCAGGCTCAGCCAGAACAGCATGTTCATCTTCTGCGTGCTGATATTGAGCGGCCGGTCTTCGGGCGCCTTGGGACGGATGGAAATGAGGTCCTCATCCGCGGTGAGCCAGTTGATCATGTTGAGGAACAGATCGCGGTTGCCGTTGAACCGGATGAAGCTGTTGCCCGCCCACATGGAGCAGCCCACCACCACGAACCGCCCCGGGGTGGGGCCATTGTAGGTGCCGGCGGCCGCCAGGGTGAGGGGGCCCTTCTTGTCCTTCTTGGGATCGATGCGGATGGAGCCGGAGCCCAGGTTGGTGGTGGCATAACTGTTCTCGCCGGTGGCGAAGAGCTTCTCGACAGTGGTCTTCGCCCCGTTGGTGACGTCCAGCGTGCGGGAGAGCGGGAAGGCCGTGGCAACGTCTTTCAGATCGTTCACGATGGGATGGGATTCGTAGCTGGCCACGAGCGGCACTTCCGGACCGAGCCCGAAGACCTGGCCGATGCCGCTGGTATCGAGCGCCAGGTCCTTGTTGAGGGTGACGCCCCAGCTCTGGAGCAGTGCCACAAGCGTGGTGTCTTCGTCGGTCTGGGTGCGGCCGATGTTGAGCGCCGGGTCCATCATGAAGAGCGCGTGGCCGCCGCCTTCGACGTAGGTTTTGATGGCGTCGGTCTCAGGCTGGATGTAATCGTGCTGCGGGCCGCCGACGATCAGGACGGTGCAGTCCTTGGGGACCTCGGGCTTGCCGGGCGCGGGCGGGGGAGCGGGCGCGCCGGCCTTGGTATCCGCGGGAGGGGCGCTGGGGGCGGCCGCCAGCAAGGAGATGGTACGGGTCTTGTAGTTGTTGTGTTCGAGCGCATCCTTGATGGAGGAGTAGCCGGAGCGGTCGGTATCGTCGATGCTGTGCTCGCCGCTGCCGGAGACGAAGCAGGCGTTGCGCTCGCCCGATTTCAGCGAGCGGATGAGCGCGCCGGTGACCTCTTCTTCGGTGAGGCTCTTAGCCTCTTCCGTGCGGAGGCCGCTGCTCACCAGGATATTGACGTCGCGGCGGAAGCCGGCGGCTCTGGCCTGCTGCGGCTTCTTGACGGGATCGATGTAATCGACGTGGAGCTTGGGCGAAAGGGCCGAATAGCGGTCCAGCAGGTCGCGCGCCTGCGGGAAGCGGCTGGTGTCGTCGAAGTAGGTGATGTGAACGTCGCGGTTCAGGCCTTTGACCACCTTGATGGTCTGGTCGGCGAGGCTGAACTGCTTGTTGGCGGTGGAGTCCCACGACTTGTCGTAGCGGTTGGCCAGGAAGTTGACCGCCGTCAGGACGGCGAGGATGACGACGATGTAGACGGCGACGTAGGCGGTGTACCTGGTTTGCCTTTTCTTGAGCCATTCGTGAGACATCTTATGCCCTCCACCGCAGCGATTCCATCGATCGCGAAGTTGCAAACAGCGCAAAGAAGATAAAGGAAAGGTAGAAAACCGCGTCCTTCAAATCGAGCACGCCCTTGCCGAAGTTATCGAAGTGGGTGACGATCGAGAGGTAATTGACCACCTGCGCGGGCACGGTGGAGTCGAACGCCGTGAACCAGCTCAGCAGCCACAGCAGCAGGCAAGTGAAGAAGGTGACGCCGCCGGCCACGATCTGGTTCTTGGTGGTGGTTGAGATGAAAGTCCCGATGGCCAGCAGGCAGCCGCCTTGCAGGAGCAGCCCGAGGTAGGCCACCAGCACCGGCTTGAGATCCGGCTTGCCCCACGCGAACAGCAGCGCGATGTCGATCATCGACATGGCCAGCACGCAGAGGTACAGCAGCAGGGCGCCGAGCCATTTGCCGAGGATGATCTCGGTATCGGTGATGGGCGAGGTGAGCAACAGCTCGATGGTGCCGGATTTTTTCTCTTCGGCGAAGAGCCGCATGGTGATCATGGGGATGAGGAACAACGACACCGTGGAGGCGAAGCCCAGCAACGGGCGGATGATCTGCTCGTTGACGTTCATGGTCTGGCCGCCGCCCATCATCTGCGACTGGAAGCTGAAGCGGACGAAGTCGCGGGTGGCGGTGTAAAAGCCGAAGCCGAAGATCAACCCGAACAACGCGAGGACCGCATAGGCGATGGGCGAGGCGAAATAACTCTTGAGTTCCTTCTGGCACATGAGGAGTACGTTCTTCACTGCTTGTCTCCTTCCTTAACCTGGTCCTTCTGTTCGGCGGCGGTGAGCTGGAGGAAGATGTCCTCCAGGCTGAGGCCGACGGCGCGCAACTCGGTGAGGCTCCAGCCGGCATTGACCACGGAGCGGGCCAGCTCGGCGCGAATGTGGCGGCCTTGCAGGCTTTCCACTTCGAAGGTGAGCCGGCCGTCCTTGGAATCCTTCATGACCACGCGGCTCACGCCGGCCACCTGTTCGAGGCGCTGGAGCACGTCGCCGGGGCTGGGCTGTCCGCCGGCGGCTTCCACTTCGAGCGCCACGGCTTCGGAGCCGCGCAGGCGATTGGTGAGGTTCGCCACCGTATCGATGGCCACCAGCTTGCCGCGGTCGATGATGATGACGTGCTCGCACGAATGCTCCACTTCCGAGAGGATGTGGGTGCTGAGAATGATGGTGTGTTCGCCGGCGAGCGACTTCAGCAGCTCGCGAATTTCGATGATCTGCTTGGGGTCCAGGCCGGAAGTGGGCTCGTCGAGGATCAGGACCGGGGGATTGTGAATGATGGCCTGCGCCAGGCCCACGCGCTGGCGGAATCCCTTGGAGAGCTTGCCGATGAGGCGCGTGCGGACATCGCCGATGGCGCAGCGGCCCACCACGTCGTCGATGCGGCGAGCCAGGTCGCCTGAGGGAATGCCCTTCAGCTTGCCGACGAAGGTGAGATACTCGATCACCTCCATTTCGGGATAAAGCGGCGGCGATTCCGGCAGGTAGCCGATGCGCTTCTTGACCTCCATGGGGTTCTCGATCACGTCGAAACCGGCGACGTTGGCGGTGCCCATGGTGGGGGGGAGGAAGCAGGTAAGGACCCGCATGGTGGTAGTCTTGCCGGCGCCGTTGGGGCCGAGGAAGCCCACGATTTGGCCCTTCTCGACCTCGAAGGAGATGTTGTCCACGGCCACAGTGCGGGCGTATCGCTTGGTCAGACCTTGCACTTTGATCATAATTGAAGTGTCCCGAAGCAGACAGGCGGTTGACTGAAATTTCATCATACGGACGGCGGGGAAGGGTTGTCAAACGGGGGCCGGGGGCTAGGGGCCGGGGGCCGGGGGCGTTTCGCCGGGGGCGGGGTGGCCCGGGTCATTTTTACGGAGACTCCCAAGGATTTGTAACTGGGTTTCCGGCGTTTGGGTTACGGGCGAGACCGGATCTGGGTTGACCAATACGACATCCTGGTCGCGGGCTTCGAGGCGTTCCAGCTCTTTCAGCGCGGTGTGGAAGGCGCGGCGGGTGGAGTTGATGCGGTGCTGGAGCCGGGTGAACGTCTGGTCGCCTTGCTGGAGGGCATAGGCGCACCCGTCGGAGTCCTGCGGGCTGGCAGTGAAGAGCCTGTCCCACAGGGAACCCTCGACCGAGTCGAAGCGGCGAAGGTGCCATTCGCACATGACGATTTGGTCGAGGAGGCAACGCGCCTCGGGGGAAGCGGGCGGGTGGCGGTCGTAGTATTCGTCCTTAAGTTCCTGGAGATCTTCCTGGAATTCCCAGATGAGGACTTGGGTTTCGGCGAAGATGCCGGTCTGGAGGTTGGCGTTGACGATGCGAGCCTTACCTTCGGCGGTGGCGGCGCCGTGGGACTTGCCTCCGTTCTCACGGGAGGCGGCGATCTGCTTCTGAGTGCGCATGAAGGGGCCTTTCCTGGCAGGTTTGGAGACCTTCGTTACAAAAAGTAAAGGGCAGCCCGGAAGGACTGCCCTTTTGACAACTACTGTAGCAGGCGAACTTTGCCGGGACGGGGGCGAAGGCCGTAAGTTATTGAGGGGGCTTGGAAAATTCTGTGGGGTCGGGCGTGACTGACAAAATCAGGGGGCACGGGAAGGCTGGAGGGGAGGCCTATCACAGTAGGCCTGGGGTTGCCTACGGAAGCGGTGGGGCCTGCGGCGTCAGGTAGAATTTATCAATCGGCTGGTAGATGTGAGCAACGGGGCGTAATACGGCCCAGTGGATCTGGCGTGGCGTCGCCGGGTGCTGGCCGACTTATGGGGACTGATCCCCGATGCGGGTTCACGTCCTCTTCGGCAGGGGCAGGAGGAGGGTTCTCGGCGTGTCGCCAAACGGGACAAAGCCATGGTGCAGATAGAAGCTCTCCGCCTGTTCATCCTTAGCATCGACGATAAGCGCGTAAACGGCAACCTCGGACCGGCTCGCACGCTCTACTGCATCCCACAACAGGGCGCCACCGAGTTTACGGCCATGATAGGCGCCCGCGACGGCAAGGCGCCCCAGGCGTGCCACGGGTACGGCAGGGTAGCGTGGCAGACGTTTGGCGAGTCGGACTGGCATTTGCGCGAGCAGGACCCCGGCCGCGGCTAGTGTGTAGAACCCGGCAATCCGATTTGTCGCGATCTCACGGGCCACAAAACAAGCCGTGGCGCGGCGGCGCACATCCTGGCCGGCCTGCTCCCGAAAATAGCGATCGAGCGGATCCACCCCACACGTGAACCCGGTGCGATCATGGCTTGGCCCAAGTGGCTCAATGATGAATGAACCTGTCATCGCGAGGATGCGATCAAACGGGCATGGGCCTTCTTGGCGGCCTTCAAGGCAGGCGCAAAAACCGGCGGATTCAGAAGCAACTCCACAAAGCGCTGCTGATCTTCGACGGAAAGGTGAATGATCTGGGCTTCGTCGATTGTCCTGTGTGCGACCTCCTGAGCAGCGGCAACCACAAAATCGCTGATACTGCGCCCTTGCAGTTCCGCGGCCCGCCTGACGACTCGAAGCGTATCGGGCGCAATGCGAGCTTCGATACGCGCCGTGCGGCTTGCTTGCTGAGGCATGGCTGGAACACTCCCGAACCGTATTGTACGGGATTATGACTCACAATGCAACCGCCGAGCCTAAGGCGGCCGCGGCCGCTAGCGGGTGGCCGGCGCCTCACCCGCGGGACGCTGGCCGATTTTTCGGGAGTAATCCGGCCGCAAACGTCCTTTCTG
>JBAWDI010000299.1:0-1975 GCA_049590695.1 Bryobacteraceae bacterium | reverse complement strand
GCCCGCATCCCAGAGACTGCAAGCCCGCCGCGGGAACATACTCGGTCAATGGGCGCGGCGCCAGCTTGAGCGCCTTGCGCTTGGCATCGATGTGCGCCAGGATTCCCTTGGCGGCGTCGTCCATGTTGCCGGCGAACAGAAACTTGCCGCCGGTTTCCTTCTCGACATCCTCTTCGAGGTATTTGCGGACCACCGTGCTTCCCGCAATGCGCGGCGCCGGCGTAAACGCCGTGAAGATTCCGGAAGCCACGGCGTAGAGGGCGATGGCGATGGCCTTCTCGCTCATGGCCTCGGGCGCGGCCGCGGCGATGGGCAACTCCGACAGATCTCCACCCATTCCGCCCTCGGCAACGAGGGCCACGCACACCGAGAGAATGCGCGAATTGTCGACGCAGCTTCCCACGTGCAAAACCGGCGGAATTCCCACCGCCGCGCAGACTTCCTGGAGCCCCGGCCCGGCGTATTCCAGCGCCGCTTCCGGGCGCAGTAGGCCAAACTTGGCGCTCGCGATGGCGCTGCACCCGGTCTGCACCACCAGCACGTCCTGCGCCAGCAGGCTGCGGACCAGGGCCAGGTGGTTGCTATCCTGCGCCACGCGCGGCGTGTTGCAGCCCACCACTCCCACGACACCGCGGATGCGTCCCGCCGCCACCGCGTCGATCAGCGGCCGGTAACCCGCGCGGAAACGCCCGCCCAGGTAGTGCGGCAGGTTCTCGTTGGTGAAGCCGGCCACCAGGTCCATCTTGTGGCGCGGAATGTTCACGCGCGCCGGATCGCGCCGCGAGAATGCCTCCACTGCGCTCTTCACAATGGCCCGCGCGGCCGGCTTGGGGTTATGGGCATCGAACGCCATGCGCTCCGCACCGGGGATGTGGGCCTTGGAGGAGGTCGTCACTACCTTGGTGTGATGACATGCGGCCACCTGGGGAAGGGAAGGCATGACGCATTGGATGTCCACCACCATCAGGTCCACCGCGCCCGTCAGCAGGGCCAACTCCTGGTGCAGATAGTTGCCGGCCACCGGCATTCCCTGGCGCATCAGGATCTCGTTGGCGGTGCAACAAATGCCGGCGATGTTGATGCCCTCGGCGCCCGCCTGCCGCGCCAGGGCGAGCAAGTCCGCGTCCCGGCTGGCGGCCACGATCATCTCGCTTAGAATCGGTTCGTGGCCGTGCACCAGAATGTTGACCTGGCGTTCCTCGAGCACTCCCAGGTTGGCTTGAGAGCGAATCGCCTGCGGCCCGCCGAAGAGCACGTCCTGCACGTCGGTGGCGATCATGGAGCCGCCCCAGCCGTCGGCCAGGGCGGCGCGCATGGCCCCCCGCAACAGGGCCACCGGGTCCGATTCCACGCCGTGGTGCGTGCGATGAAGCAGCTCAACGATCTCGCGGTCGATTCCGCGCGGGGTGATGCCCATCTTCTCCCATCGCCGGCGCTGTTCGTCGGGGGCGCGCAGCGCCGGGATGAGCGGCCCTTCCTGTAGGCCGAACTGGGACGCCATGCGGTCCGCCAGAGAGCGTTGGTCCGCCGCGACTCCCCATTCCCCCGCCAGCGTCTTCAGCTTCTCGGGGTTGGCGATGACGGTCGCGTTGCGCAGAACCTCCACCACCTCGCGCCCGTGGTCGCTGTGCGCCGCCGCGCCGCAGGCCACCGCGCGAGCCAGGTTGCGGGCCACAATCAGGTGGGCATCGGCGCCGCAGGCTCCCACTTGGGACCGTTCGCCGAAAGGATCGATGCGGCAAGGCCCCATGTAACAGACATCGCAGCACAGGCCCAGGTCTCCGAATCCGCAGAGTGGCTGCATGTCGTCGTGGCGGTCCCACACGGTTTTCGCGCCGATATCATGCGCATGCACCAGCATTTCCTGCGCCGCAGGGTCAATCGAGCGTTTCTCGAAACTCATAAACTCTCCATGCACTTCCCTCTCAATGCTGCCCTGTGGGGCAGGATTGTACCCTGCGGCCGATTTGCAATC
>JBAWDI010000298.1:0-10416 GCA_049590695.1 Bryobacteraceae bacterium | reverse complement strand
GGGCCGGGCATGCCCGGCCCCTACAGCACCATCACATGTGACCGTCGAACGAAGTCTCGTTGTCCCATTCCGTGGTGGGCTCGAACAATCCGCCTTCGTGAATATTCGCCCTGAGAACGTCCGTTTGGATCTCAAAGCCTAACCCGGGCGCATCGGGAACCGTGAAGTATCCCCTGTCGATGATCGGATCGTTCGGCTTGCCCGTCCTCTTCACCCGGTCGAAGAAATGTGGAACATCGGCCATGTGATACTCACACGCCAGGAACTGGTCGCCGGCGGCGGCGGCATGGGCACTGGCAAACATCGTGATGGGGCCGTTGTTGTTGTGGATGCAGGATGCCACTCCGTACTGCGTGGCCAGATCGATGGCCTTTTTCGTCTCGAGAATTCCGCCGAGATTGGCCAGATCCGGGTGGATCACGGAGATTGCCTGCTTTTCAAACAGGTCCCTGAAGCCCTCGGCCAGGTAAACGTCTTCGCCCGTGCAAATCGGCGTCGTGCAGGCATCCTTGAGCCTGCGTAGTTGGTCGGGGTAGAACCACGGCACCACATCTTCGTACCAAGCCAGGTTGTACTTATCCAGTCTCCGCGCGAACTTGATAAAAGTCTCGATGGGAAAGTGGCCGTAGTGGTCCGTGGCGATCGGAATTTCATAGCCCACAATACTGCGCACCGTTTCACAGTAGTCCGCCAGCCAATCCAAGGCTTTGTCGGTGAAAAACGTCGAGGTGAACAGGTGCTCGCCGTATGGGTTGTAGGCGCCCATGGGGAGCTTACTATCCTGCGGCGGTCCATCAGCGAAGCCTCTTCGCACCGGCCGATTCGCCGTCGGATCGGGGGCGGGATGGGTATACATCCCCACGGTGCTTCCCTGCCGGCCGGTGACCTCGTCCATCCCGCCGGCATGCAGGTCCATCTTGCAGAAGGTCCAACCCTGCGCGATCCGTTCCTTCAAATGTTGGCCCATCGTCTCCCCGGTCGGCCTACTGGTGGTGTCGCAGTACAGGCGGACACGGTCGCGCATCTTGCCGCCGAGCATCTGCCAGACGGGCACGCCCCAGGCCTTGCCAGCCAGGTCCCAGCAGGCCACTTCGATGGCGGAAACACCACCGCCGTCGCAACCAAACCCGCCGTGCTTCTTGATCTTGCGGAAGATCTCCGCCACGTTGCACGGGTTCATGCCGATGATCCGGCTCTTCAAGATCAGGCCGTGCGCCTTGCTGCAATCGTACCGGATCTCGCCATACCCGGAAATGCCTTGGTTGGTATCCAGACGCATGAGCATGGACCGGTCCGAATGCGCAATGCGCATGTCGGTGATCCGCAAAGCCGACGGACCTGAGTTCGTATTCACCTGGGCGTTGATGTTCTCCAAATCGGCGTTGGTGACCAGGCTGCCAGCGGCGACCGCCGCCGTGGCAGACGTCGTCCCAGTGATGAATGTTCGACGAGATACGTTTGATTCCTGTTGAGACATATCGATTCTCCTTTACATTCCTGTTACCGCTGCGCGGGCGCTGGCGCAGCCTGCCTCTTCGTGTACTCTTCGCCGGAATATTGTCGCCTGTCCCCACGTCGAGGGCGCGTATGCGTGTCCCGAAGCCGGCGCTGAGACAAGCAACCCTGCGAGCATTAAATTGCAAATGGATGTATTCGTCATAGGCGTAGCCCTTCCAAATCGCAAACGCGGAAACAATCCACGGGTCGGGCCGCCGAGCGGTTCTCGAGCACCTCGCATTTCTCCGCGCCCGGATCGCCCAGGCAGGTCAGCACAATCGAGGCGTGCGAAAAATCCTCATTTCGAGTGTAGCCGCTGACGGTCGCCACGCACTTCATACCCGCGTTGTAGGCGGATTCCACGCCGTTATTCGAGTCTTCCACCACCACGCAGGCCGCGGGCGACACTTTGAGTTCCTGGGCGGCCATCAGGTAGATGTCGGGCGCCGGCTTCTTGGCCTGGACCACATCCCCCGCCAGCAACACCGAAAAACAGGCGGCCGTCGCCTCCCCCATGACGTGGCGAAGCACGGCACTCACAGCTTCCGGCGCGGAAGTGGAAGCCACCGCCAAGAACCAGCCGTTGGCGAAAGCTTCCTCGGAAAGCCGCTTGACGCCGGAACGCGCCGGGATGCGGCCCGAGCGGATGATCTCTTTGTAGATCTCCGTCTTCCGCTTATGCCAGGCAGCTACCGTATGCTGGCGCGCGGCCTCGTCCGCGGGAGCCGCCGGCCAGGCCTTCAGGAACGCCGGCTCTGAGAACAGGCTGGCCATACGTTCCTTGCCGCCGCCGATCTTCAGCTTGCGCCCGTATTCTTCCACCGTCCATTCCCACGGCACACCCAATTCCTTCCACATCTGGTTGAATGCCACCAGGTGGCCGAACTGCTCGGTGTCGCCCAGCACGCCGTCGCAGTCGAAGATGAGCGCCTTCTTCATGCCGCTTTGCCCTCGCTGCCAAAAATGCGCATGAAGGATTCGATCCGCGCCACCAGCTTCTGCTTCACCGCGCCCAGCAGTTTCAGCGGATCGTATTCCGTGGGATGCTCTTCCAGGTAAATACGGTAACTGTCGGCCAGCGTGATCTTCAACTGGGTGGAGATGTTGATCTTGGGCGTGCCGCGCCGGATCAGCTCGTGGAAGGTTTCGTCCGACAGGCCCGTGCCGCCGTGGACCACCAGCGGAATGGGCTCGGCCTCCATGATCTCCGAGATGCGCTGGAAATTGATCTTCGGCTTGCCCTTGTAGAGCCCATGCGCGGTGCCGATGGCGGGTGCGAAACTATCGATGCCGGTCTCGCGAATGAACGCCACGGCCTTATCGAGGGCCACCACCGCCCCGCCGTACTCGTCGCCGACGCCATCTTCGACACCCTTGACGGCTTCCAGTTCGCCTTCCACGGCCACACCGTACTGGTGCGCTAATTGCACCACTTCCCTGGTCTGAGCCATATTGTCTTCGTAAGTGAGCTTGGAGGCGTCAAACAGCACCGAATTCCATCCGGCGGCCACGCATTCCTCGATCACTTTCCGATCGGGGCAATGGTCCAGGTGCAGGGTAGCGGGGATGGGCACGCGGCCGGCCATCTCCTCGAACATGACTCGGATCAGCCGGGCGCCCATCACTTTGACCGTCTTGACGGAAACCTGCACGATGACCGGAGAACTGGTCTCGGCGGCGGCCGTGAGCACGGCATCCATGGTGACCCAATCGACGATGTTGAACGCTCCGACGCCATAGCGGTTGTCGAAGGCGTGTTTCAAAATCTGCTGCATCGGAACAACAGGCATATCCAGCTTCCTTTCAAATGGGCAAGCTAAAGCATGCCCCACCAGGTGGGGCATGCTTTAGCTTGCCCTCCCCAACTGATACCCAGCATGGCAGCTCCCAGCAGCGAGGACTGGTCCTGATACTCATACTCGAAATCGCCCGTCCAACGCCGCTTCACTTCCATGTACCCGCGGATCCTGGCGCCGCCGCCGGTGGTGATGACGCGCCGCCCCAGTTGCACCATCCCGGCAACTTCGCGGAGGTGCTGGCCATGGTAGGCAGCGTTACCGCGTATGAGGCTCAGCAACAGCGCCTCGCGGTTGGTCTCCAGGGTCATGCCGCTGAAGCTGGCCCTCAGTTGCTCCATCACGTACCGGCACCCGCTGAGGAACGGGAGATATACCGGCAGATCGGCCTCCACTCGGTCGCGATCCGGGTCACTGAAAAACGACGCCAGCACCGAGGGAATGTACTCTTCGTAGAAATGGCTCTCCGTCATATCCGCGCAAAAGACGGAGTGGAACCATTCCAGGGCTTTGCCGCCCGTGTTCAGCACGAAGAACGTCACCCAGCGGCCGGGGACGACGTGGCAGCGCACATTGAAATTCGCCGAGCTGACCGGCCGGTCCACGCACACGCTGGTGATTTCGCAGGTGCCGCAGATATTGTTGATGCCGCCGGGTTCGGTCAAAGCGCCCGATAGCGCCGCCAGCACGGCGTCGTTGGCGCCGCAGAGCACGGTGCAGCCGGCGGGCAGGCCCAATTCTTCGGCGACGCGCGGCAGGAGTTCGCCGGCCGGCTGGTGGGAGTGCATCAAAGGTGGCAGCCTGGTTTCGGGGATGCCTGCCAAATCGAGCACGCGGCGGTTCCAGGTCAAATCGTTGGCGGCGGAGTTGTATAGTCCGGTGATGGAAACCGTGGAGGGGTCGATCGCCCAATTCCCCGTCATGCGCTTCACCATGTAGGTGTTGGTATGGCCGAACTTGGCGGCGGCGGCCCACACGTCCGGCTGGTTCTCGCGAATCCACAGGATGGAACAGAGCGACGACCCGCCCGAAACCGGCAGGTTGCAGGTCTCTTTCAGAAAGTGATCTTCCCCCACCAGCGCGCGAATGGCGCGGGCCTGCGAATGTGATCGGCCATCGAAGAACAGGATGGCCCGGCCGAGGGCGGTGCCGTCCGCCGCCATGGGTGTGAGGCCCGGGGTGGTGACCGAAAGCGCGATTACGCCTACCGATGGCAGGAAATCGTGAACTTCGGCGCAGCACTCGCGCAGGGCCTGCCACCACTTTTCCGGCTCGATATCGGCGCTGCCGCCGGCGTACACATGAACCTCGTAAGAGCGGGAGGCTTCGGCCTTCTTCTCCAGCGCCGGGCTGAAAATGCCCAATTTGAAGGCCGTGGTGCCGACGTCCATGCTGAGGATGTCGCCCTTCACGGGAGAAGCCCCTCCGCGATGAGAACCTGGCGCATCTCTTCCACTTGCGCGGCGGTAAGCGGCAGCAGCGGCCGGCGCGGGATGCCACCTTTGAATCCGCCCAGGTTCATGGCCGCCTTCACGCCTGAGGGGCCATAAGGTCCGGAGATCGTCTGGTTGATGCGAGTGACGCGCGCTTGGAGCGGAACGCCGCGCGTCTCATCGCGCGCCTGACCATGGCGGAACAGCTCCATGACGATGCTCGGGAACGAATTGGCCAGCGAGACCGTGCCGCCCACGGAGCCGTTCATCATGGCCGGAAACAGGAAGTTGGCCGAGCCGGCGAGCACATGAAAGGAGTCGCTCTCGAATTTGAGGAACTGCTCGATGCCGCTCGAGGCGCTATCCTTCATGCCGGCGATTCCGGGGTGGCCGGAGAGCCGCCCAGCCAGCGCCGGAGATACCGTGACGCCGCAAAAGCCCGGCGCATTGTAAATGAGCAGCGGGATGGGCGAAGCGTCCGCAAGAGTGGAGAAGTAGCGGAACAGGACATCGTCGGTCATCTGTTTGCGGAAATAACCGGGCGAGAGCACCAGTCCGAAATCCGCCCCCAGATCGGCAGCCTGCTTGAGAAACCGCTCGGTATCGCGTTGGGCGTCGTAAGTGGCTCCGGCCAGGACCACCTGCCCCGCGCCCTTGTGCCGCACGATGGTGGAAAGCACGCGCAGCTTTTCCTCTTCCGTGAGGCTGCGGTTCTCCCCGTTGGATCCGAGGGCAAGATACCCGAGCACGCCGCTTTGCGCATAGCGGCCGAGGTTGAATGCGAGGGCGTCGTAGTCGACCGCCTCATCATCGGCAAACGGCGTAGAGATGGGAACGAAGACGCCGGCCATCTTCGCCAGCAGTTCCCGCGTGTTGGTGGGAGACATCGCAAGCATGGAAGTCCACACTCGATTCTAGTGCGATTCCGAGGCTAGTGGGGCGGGCGTGGGGGTTCATGCAGAATTCATCCGCAGGCAACCCCCGACGCGATGCCAAAGGGGAACAAAAGCGGCATTGGGCAGTATCGCCGGCCCCGCTATAATGGAATCGATGTTCTTTCGCCGGAAACACATCGAGAATCCCACCTTCGCGGAACGCCTCGAGAACCTTCGCGACGCGGGCTTCACGATCGCACCCATGGCCGGCGGCGTGGTGCGCGCCAGCCGCAGTGGTTGCGCCGTGGACCTCAAGGACGACAACGGCTCGGTTGCCATTGCCGGGCGCGCCGGGATGGCGCAGGGAAGCGAAATCGGCGCCCTGGTGGATGGCGGATTTCAGAAGTTCTTTGAGACGCCCTCCGGCGGGAAGAAGCCCGCGCTGGCGGACGATCTGAAGACACTCCACGATTTCGAAGAAGACCTCAAACAGGGGTTGGGCCAGGAGAGCTACTACAACCAATCACTGGGGACCGTCTCCACGTTTTACCGGTATGACCGCGTGAAGGACCGCGACCGCGGCGTTCCGAAGCGGGTTTGGGAGTAGGGGCCAGGCACGCCTGGCCCTTACCTGCCTACGTGCAGGTTGTTGTGGATGGCGTAGAGCGCCAGTTCCAGCCGGTCGGAGACGCCCAGCTTGTCGAAGATGTTGTGCAGATGGTTCTTGACCGTCTGTTCGCTGATGAACATCTTCTCCGCCATCTCCTTGTTCTTGAAACCCTGGGCGACCAGGGCTACGATCTCGCGCTCCCGCTGGCTTAACGGCGACCGTTCCCGCTCCCGGCCCGGGCCCGCGCTGGTGGGCGCCAACGGAGGCGGCGTCTCGTCGGCGGCGACGAACTGGCGGATCACGGCTGCCGTGGTGTGCGAGTCCAACCAGATTTCCCCGGCATGCACCTTGCGAATGCTCTTGATCAGCAGCTCCGTGGCGGTCTGTTTGAGCACAATTCCCGAAGTGCCGAACCGCATGGCCTGAACGAATTCACTCTTGTCGTCGGATGCGGTCAGCACAATGACCCGAGTCTTGTTCTTGACCGCCTGAAGCCGCTGCAACGTGCCCAAACCATCCAGTCCAGGCATCTTGAGGTCGAGCAGGAGGATGTCGGGCTCGTACTGTTGCAGGACTTCCAGCACCTGCCGGCCATCCTGAGCTTGGGCCACTACCTCGAAGTCTTCTTCCAAAGCAAGCAGCTTGCAGAGGCCGTCCCTGAAGATAGGATGGTCGTCGGCAACCACGATCCGGATCTTCGCACCCGAAGCCATCCCCGCTCCGGAAGGGGAACCGTCGGTTAGGGCGTTCTCAGACATACAATTTCCACTCTACGTTCATCGTAAAGTTCTAATAGTACCATATCAAATCCAACCTCTCAGGATATCAGGTTTTTACCCGAACGCAGCCACCTTTTCTGGGGTTGCAGCGGCTTTTCCCCGACTTTTCGGTTCCGGCTCTGATAAGGTGAAGAGAATATGAGCGAAGAATTGGCCGAGGTGGATTTTCAACGGTTCTGGCGCCGGCTGCAACAACTAGGGCTCAATGCTTATGAGTCGCGTTCGTATCTGGTGTTGCTGGGCCACGCCAGGTTCAAGGCGCTGGAATTGGCCGCGCGCGCGCACGTACCGCGGCAGAAAATCTATGAAGTCCTCGACAGCCTCGTCGAAAAAGGCTTCGCGCAGGTAGTGCAGGAGAAGACCAAGCTGTTCTCGGCCGTGGAGCCGAGCCTCGCGATTCCAGGTTACCTGGCGCGCAAGCGGCAGGCGCTGGAGCACGAGTTGATGGACAACGGGCGCGCGGGCACAGGCCTGATCGACGATTTGAAGGCGCTCTATTCGGAAGGCCAGGGCGGCCGCGGGACGCTGGATTTTCTGCGCATCGTCACCGAACCGGCACAGACCGGCGCCGAGTACCGCCGCATGTTGTCCGAGGTGAAGCGCGAGTACCTGGAGTTCTCACGTCCGCCGTACGCGGTGGATCCGCTGGATGAGAAGCTGGTCAAGCAGGCCGGCATGAGCGGCGTGGCCTGCCGTCTGCTGCTCGAGGCGGCGTCGCTCGACGAGGAACACCGGCAGCGGCTGAGCGAGTACATGACCGCGGGCGTTGAGGTGAAGGTCGCCGATTCCCTGCCCATGAAGCTGGCGCTGTTCGATGGGCAGCACGGGCTAATCGCGCTGCTCGACCCGGTCATCACCCGTCCCGCGTGGACAGCGGTGGTTTTCGATCACGAGGGAATGGGTGAGGCGATGAGGGGGTTGTTCGAGGATCACTGGCGCAGAGGAACGAACCTCTAGCCTTATTTCGCGCTGCCCGGCACGCCGTGCTGCTTGCGCGTAAGGATTTCGCGCACGGCATAGATGCGGCGGTCCTGGCTCTCGAAGTATGTCCGCATCATCATCTCCCCAATCAACCCGGTGGTGAACATCATCAGGCCGCCCAGAAGCAGCAGGCCCCCGGCAAACATCAGCGGGCCGTGTGCGGCCACAATCTCGTAGCCCAGCAGCTTCTTGATGGCCAGGTAGCCCATGATGCCGCCGCCCAGAGTGGTCGCGGCCAGGCCGAGCGACCCGAAGAAATGCATGGGGCGGGTGAAGTACTTCAGCATGAACTTGATGGTCAGGATATCGAACATCACCCGAAACGTGCGCCCGATGCCGTAGTGCGAACCGCCAGAGACGCGGCGAGTGCTGCGAATGGGCACCTCGGCGATGCGCGCCCCATAGAAGCTGGCCAGGGCGGGAATGAAGCGGTGCAACTCGCCGTACAGGTTGACGTCCTTCAGCACTTCGGCCCGGTAGGCTTTGAAAGTGGTGCCGAAATCACGCAGGTCGATGCCGGAGGCCTTGGCCATGAGCCAGTTGGCGATGCGGGAAGGCAGCTTGCGGCTGAGCGCGTGGTCGACGCGGTTCTTGCGCCAGCCACTCGCGATATCATAGCCCTCGTCGATCTTCTTGAGCAGCGCCGGAATGTCCTCGGGCGCGTGCTGGAGGTCGCCATCCATGGCCACGACGACGTCGCCTTTGGCTTCGTGAAAGCCCGCCGACAATGCCGCCGTCTGTCCGAAGTTGCGGCGCAACCGGATGACTTTCAGGTGGCCATCGGTTTCCACCAGGTTGGCGAGCAGCTCGAAGCTGCGGTCGCCCGAGGCGTCGTCCACAAACAGGATTTCGTAGGGCCGCTGCAACGGCTCGAGCACCGCCGTCAGACGGTCGTAGAGCGGCAAGATGGAGTGCTCCTCGTTGTGAATCGGAATTACGATCGACAGCAGGGCCATGGAAAGTATTAGTTTAACACCCGCCGATGCCAAGCCATCCTGCGCTACGATGGGACTTGTCCCAGCCACTTCCGCGACTACGCCTGAACCTGGATTTCATGCCCTCGCCCTCGCCCGAGCACCCGGGGCTTTTTATCCGCGATCCGTACCGGTTTTCCGATGCCATGCTGATTATTCCGCCGGTGCTGGTGGAGTGCCTCCAGTGTTTCGACGGGCGCCAGACGGAGTTGGACCTGCGGGCGGCGCTGGTGCGCGTCACCAACAGCCTCGAAGTCGGTGAGATCGCCCAGCACCTGGCGGAGACGCTGAGCACCGCGGGGTTCCTGGAGGATGAGAACTTCGCGCGGATGGAGGCCGAGCGGCGCCGCGAATTCACCGAGCAGACCGTGCGCGAGCCGGCGCATGCGGACGGCGCCTATCCCGGCCAGCCCGGTGAATTGCGCCAGACCATGTCGCGGTACATGGCGGCTGAAGCCGGCGAAGCCGCGGCCGCCGATGGCGATCTGTTCGCGATCGCGGCTCCCCATGTCAGCCCCGAGGGCGGATGGCAGTCGTACCGCGCGGCCTACCGCCAACTGAAGCCCGAGCACCGCGACCGCACCTTCGTGATTCTGGCAACCTCGCACTGGGGAGAGCCCGGAAAGTTCGGGTTGACCCGCAAGAGGTTCCGGACGCCGCTCGGAGAGGCCCGGACGGACCAGCCGCTGACGGACTGGCTGGCCGCGCGCGGCGGCGGCGCCGTGGAAATGGAGGACTACTGCCACTCCTTCGAGCACACCGTGGAGTTGCAGTTGATCTTCCTGCAGCACGCGCTGGGACCGGATGTGCGGATACTGCCTGTTTTGTGTGGGCCCTTTGCGCGTGGCTTGTCGGCCGGCGGGCGGCCCGAGGATGACGACCAGGTGACGCGCTTCATCGAGGCGCTGGGGGAACTGCGCGAGCGCGAGGGCGATCGCCTGTTCTGGATTCTCGGCGTGGACATGGCGCACATGGGCGCGCGTTATCACGACCAGTTCACGGCAGTGGCCGGCCAGGGCATCATGAGCGAAGTGGGCGCGCGCGACGAAGAGCGCATCGCGCGCATCGCGGCTGCGGACGCGGCGGGGTTCTGGGAGCTGGTGCGCGAGAGCCAGGACGACGATCTGAAGTGGTGCGGCTCCGCGCCCTTCTACACCTTCCTGAAGGCAGCTCCGAAAGCGCAAGGCGAGTTGCTGCGGTACGAGCAATGGAATATCGACGAGCGCAGCGTGGTGAGCTTCGCGGGGATGGCGTTTTCGAAGTAACCCCTCATTTGACCCGTTCTCGAAACGGCTGACCGGCTTCGTACAACGCAATCCTGACCCCGATATCGTGAGCCAGCGCGGGCTGGTTCTCTTGCGCGGCCCGAGCCTGGGCCCGGCGCGCCGTTAGCGCCGCGTCGGCGAACCGCCTCTTCTCGGCGTAGGCGGCTGCGAGCGTGTCGAGCGCCTGCGCGTCCTTTCCGCCGGAG
>JBAWDI010000297.1:0-4552 GCA_049590695.1 Bryobacteraceae bacterium | reverse complement strand
AGACGAATTATGGCCCGCTGGTGTGCTACGGCTACCTGGACGTCGAGCTGAGCGTGAGCAAGGACGGCGGCGAAGCCAGGCAGTTGCGAGTACGCGCCCACGAGATGAATTACGTCGACGAGCGATCGGCAGCCAAGGGGCTGGTGGCAGTGATCCGGCTGGCGAGTCAGGAGATTCTGGCGCGATTGAACCGGGAGTTCATGAAGGCGCCGCCCCACCCCGAGGTTGTCAGCCAACTGGCAAATCTGAAGGCTGGCGAGAAGATGCAGATCATCGACATATTGCGGATAGGCCTTTCGGGCGACGCCGATGCGGTCCCCGCGCTGCTCGATTTTCTGCCGGAAAACAAGGGGGACCGCCTCAGGCTCGTGGTGTTCCCGGTTTTTATGAGAGTGAAGGGCCCGCGTGCGTACATCATCGACGCCCTCGCCAACCTGGGCTCGCCCGCCGCGCTTCCGCTGCTGGCGGAACGCTACGCCTCTGAGAAGACCAACGTCCGCTTCTCTACGCTGAAGGCCTTCGACTACATCGGAGGGGAAGAGGCCATGGCCCTGGTCAAGAAGCTGGGCCTCGCCGACTCCGAGAAATCCTGCAAGAACCTGGCGGAGCGCATCACGAAGTAGACGACGCAAGACTGCCATGCAGAAGCCGGTCTACCTGGATCATCACGCCACCACGCCGGTGGATGCCCGCGTGCTCCAAGCCATGCTGCCCTATTTCGGGCCAAAGTTCGGCAATGCGGCGAGCCGCGGGCACAGCTTCGGATGGGAAGCGGAAGCCGCCGTGGAACTGGCCCGCAAGCGGGTGGCGGAGTTGGCCGGCGCGACGCCGCGCGAGATGGTTTTCACCAGCGGCGCCACCGAGTCCGATAACCTGGCGCTCAAAGGAGTGATGGAGGCCTGCCGCTCCAAGGGAAACCACGTGGTGACTATGGCCACCGAGCACAAAGCGGTGCTCGATACGGCCCGGCGCCTGGAGCGGCAAGGCTGCCGCCTCACGGTGCTGCCGCCGCGGAGCGACGGGTTGCTCTCGCTCGACCGGCTGCGGGACGCCATACTCCCCGAGACCGTGCTGGTAAGCGTGATGCACGCCAATAACGAGATCGGGGTGGTGCAGCCGGTGCGCGAAATCGGCGCCATCTGCCGCGAAAAAGGCGTCCTGTTCCACTGCGATGCGGCCCAGGCCTTCGGCAAGGTCCCCATTCGCGTGGATGACGACCACATCGACCTCATGTCCGTAAGCGCGCACAAGATGTACGGCCCCAAGGGCATTGGCGCGCTGTATGTGCGCCGGCGCAACCCGCGCGTTCAATTGGCGGCCCAGATGGACGGCGGAGGACACGAGTTCGGAATGCGTTCCGGCACCCTAAACGTGCCTGCCATCGTGGGTTTCGGCGCGGCGTGCGCCATCTGCGCGCTTGAGATGGCGGAGGAAGCCGCGCGAGTGGCCGCGCTGCGCGACCGGCTCAAGGCGCTGATCGAAGCCGAATTGGACCGCGTATATGTGAACGGATCCATGGAGCACCGGCTGCCCGGCAACCTGAACATGAGCTTTGCCGGCGTCACGGGCGAATCGCTGCTGATGAGCCTGCCGGACGTGGCGCTATCCACGGGTTCGGCTTGCACTTCGGCCACCGTGGAACCCAGTTACGTGCTGAAGGCACTGGGCCTGGGCGATGAGCTGTCGCATTCGTCTTTGCGTTTTGGGCTGGGGCGCTTCAACACCGATCAAGAGGTGGACTACGTGGCGCGGCGGGTGATCGAAGCGGTGCGCAAACTGAGGGAGCTTTCGCCTATGCTATAATTCTTAAGTCTCACCTTTTCGAACAGATCCAGGGAATTTCTATGCCGAAACTCAAGACCCATAAGGGTGCGGCCAAGCGGTTCAAGAAGACGGGCACGGGCAAAGTGATGCGCAGTCACGCCTTTGCACGGCATATCTTGACCTCGAAACCGCACAAACGCAAGAAAAAACTGCATCAGAGGGTGCTGGCCGACGCAACCAACCAGCCCGCTCTGAAACGCATGATTCCCTATTAAAGGGATCATGCGGTTTGCGCGGACGAAGCGCGTGGCACGTGCCCGATCCGCCAATCGATTCGAACCATTGAAAGGAGATTAAACGTGCCCAGAGTCAAACGAGGAACCCACCGCCGGGCGGCCCGCAAGAAAACGCTCAAACGGGCTTCCGGATACTTTCTCACCAAGAGCAAGCTCAATCGCGCGGCGCAGGAGGCCGTGGAGCGCGGGCTCAGGTTCGCCTACGTCGGCCGCAAGAACAAGAAGCGCGATTTCCGCGCGCTGTGGATTGTCCGCATCAATGCGGCGTGCCGCGCAGCCGGGATATCCTACAGCCAGTTTGTGCACGGGCTGAAGGCCGCCGGGCTGGACCTCAACCGCAAGTCGCTGGCGGATGTCGCCCTGCACGACGACGACGCATTCCAGCAGTTGGTGGGGACGGCCAAAGCCGCCCTCGAAAAAGCGTGAGCCAGGTATGAGCCCCGCCGAAACCGAATCCGATTCGCTCGGCAGTCTGGAAGAACGCATCCAGCAGGCCATTCAACTGGTGGCGCGGTTGCGCCGGGAGAAAGAGGCCGCGGTCGCCGAAGCCGCCAGCGCCAAAGCCGAGGCGGCGCATCTGGCCGCCGAAATGAAGACGCTCCAGGCGGAGCGGAAACAGGTCCGCGCCCGCATCGAAAAACTGCTGGGGCAGATCGATCAACTGAGCGCTGGTTAGCGCATCGCCTTCCGGAGGTCCGGATGGAAAGCAGCACTCCCGAGAGACAGCCCGTTCGCGTGACCATCTTGAGCCGGCCGTATACGCTGCTGGCCACGGGCGATCCCCGCGAAGTGGAGGAAGTGGCGGCCAGCGTCGACGAGCTGATGCTGTCCATCGCCTCTAAAGCTCCCAGCGCCGATTCCACACGCATCGCCGTGCTGGCCTGCCTGCACCTGGCCGACAAGCTGCGCGCGCTGGAGCGCGACCTGGACCGGCTCAAGCGCCGGGTGGACAGCAAGTCCGTGGAATTCGCCGGGCTGCTGGAGCAGTTGCTGGCTTCGGTGGAAGAACCCTGATGGCCCGGCGAATGCCGCTCGCGCTGCTGGCCGGCGCCGCGCTGTTCGCGGCCTCCACGTACCAGGCCGAAATCGCCCAGTGGCGGCGCGCGCGCGAGGCGGAGTTGCGCCAGGACCGAAGCTGGCTCACGGTGGCCGGATTATTCTGGCTGCGCGAGGGCGCGAACCGTTTCGGCAAGGATGCCTCGAATGAGATCGTGCTCCCCGATGGCCCCGCCCATGCCGGCGCGTTCGAGCTGCGCAACGGCAAAGTGACCGTCACCATGGATGGACACACGCGCCCGCTGGCGCCCGACTCCGCGGACGCGGTCCGCGTGGGACGGCTGAGCCTGTTTGTAATTCGCCGCGGCCCCAAGTTCGGCATCCGGTTGAAAGACCCGGCCAGCCAGGCACGCCGCGATTTCCACGGTCTCGACTACTTCCCCGCGAACGAAGCCTACCGCGTCGCCGCCCGGTTCGTCGCCGAGCCGCGGAAAATCCCGATCACCAACGTCTTGGGCCAGACCCAGCCGATGGACAGCCCCGGATACGTCGTGTTCCGTCTGCGTGGTCAGGAGTTGCGGCTGTATCCGGTCTTTGAAGCGCCCGCCACCAGCCTCTTCTTCATTTTTCGCGACCAGACCAGCGGGAAGGAAACCTACGGCGCAGGCCGCTTCCTGGATACGGACCTGCCGCGCGGCAACCAGATGGTACTGGATTTCAACAAGGCCTACAACCCTCCGTGCGCGTTCACGCCCTATGCCACCTGCCCCCTGCCTCCGCAGGAGAACCGCCTGGCGGTGAGAATCGAGGCGGGGGAAAAGAATTACAGGCATTAGTTACGGCTCCCGACCTTCAGGCTGCTGGCAACGGGATTCGAAGATCTCGATCAGGCGCGGCTTGCTCAATCCACCCGCGGCAACGGAGAGAACCAGGTCCACGAGTTCTTCCTGGTCGAAGGTTGGCTCCCAGTTGTTCGTCGGCGGGAACGCGATCGCCGCGTTTGCGCCGAATGTCGCTTGGGGCGTGGCGAAGTGCGCTCCAGGAACTCACTCCGCCAGCTTCCGGAACGCTTTTCCGTATCGCTTGTGCGCCCACTCCTGCGCCGCGTCGAACTTCCTCCGCCGGTCCGACGGCTTCGCCGGTGCGACGATCAGTTGCCTGCCATCGGTGCTGATATCGAGCGGCGTGTCGGGGTCGATCTTGAGGAGGTCCAGGATCGGGCGATCGATCACCAACGCCAGACTGTTTCCATGCCTGGTAAGCTTCTTAACCATGCGCTACTCCGTACTTACAATGTACTACCATGGCAGATACCGGTTGGGGGTGGATTCAACAGGCGCTGGCCGCCCGCCTCAGGTCCCCGCCACGGGGCATCTCAAAGCAACGTGATATTGTGGACCTTTGGACCCGAAATGAGCGATTGGACACGCAGAGATTTGTTTAGAGCCGGCATCGCGGCCTCCGCCGCGGCAGCGGGGCAGCCCGCGGCGAACTCG
>JBAWDI010000296.1:0-4764 GCA_049590695.1 Bryobacteraceae bacterium | reverse complement strand
GCTGGGCGGGCTGGGAAGCCGATCTCAATAGCCTCCGCGAGCTGTTGGCGACTTTTCCCGACGCCGACCCCTCCCGGCCCTTTGCCGCCGCCGGCTGCATCCGCGCCATCCTGCGCGGAGGCCGCCACGCCATCGAGATCCCGCGCGAGGCCGCGGCGCGCAAATCTCTGTTTCAGCGGAAGACTTTCTGGGACCTGCTGATGGAAGTGGCCGGCGCCTCCGGCCTGGGCTATTCCGGCTACTCCTACCGCGACCGTGCCGACCGCTACGTGCGCGAGTTCACCCCCGCCGAAATCGAACGCGTGCGCGCCGCCGCCTCAGAGGTGCGCTACAGCGCGCTCCGCGACCAGATCCGGAGCGTGGGGTTCACGCAAGCGGAGCTCCACGTGATACGGTGAACGCAGGTTGGCGGGCGCTTTCGCCCAATGCCACTTAGATAAGCCTAGTGTGGTGCGACGCAAGAAATGCGCCTGCGCTCGATCCGTGGAGCGACCTTTCAGGTTGCCACGTCGGCGTCCGTGCCGACGTTCTTCGGGGAATGCCGGCAGGAATACCGGCATGGCAGGCGAAACGCCTGCTCCACGGTGCGCCGCGGACCGCTAGGAACTGTAATGCTGCCGAATTCGTGGGGCGGAAACGCCCGCCCCGCAACGCGCTACTCCTCCGCCACCTCGCCGGTGTCCTCCGCGCGGTTCTCGAACTTCGTCTGCGCGTGCAGAAAGACCAGGTTGACCGTTCCCACCGGCCCGTTGCGCTGCTTGCCGATGATCAGCTCGGCCAAGCCCCGCAGGTTCTCATTCTTCGGTTGGTAACACTCTTCGCGGAAGACGAAAGCCACCACGTCGGCGTCTTGCTCGATGGATCCCGACTCGCGCAGGTCGCTCAATTGCGGCCGATGATCGCCCTGGCGGTTTTCCACCGCGCGGCTCAACTGCGAGAGCACCATCACGGGAGCATTCAGCTCCTTGGCCAGCATCTTCATGCCTCGGGACAGCGCGCTGACTTCCTGGTTGCGGTTCTCGAAGCGCGCGCCCGCCGTCATCAACTGGAGGTAGTCCACAATCACCAGCCCCAGGTGATGCCGCTCGCTCTGCAGGCGCCGCAATTTGGCGTGCATGTCCATCAGGTGCGCGCCGGGGGTGTCGTCGATGTAGAGGGGCGCCTGCACCAGCTCCTGCAGCGCGTGGTTGAGCTTGCGCCGTTCCTCCTGGTTGAGATACCCGGCGCGGAACTTCTGGCTGTCCACGCGCGCCGCCGAGCAGAGCATGCGGGTCAGCAGCGACTCCTTCGACATTTCGAGCGAAAAAATCGCCACCGTCTGTTTGTTCTTGAGCGCTACGTGCTGCGCGATGTTGAGCGCCAGGGCCGTCTTCCCCATGGAAGGCCGCCCCGCCACGATGACCAGGTCTCCGCCATGCAGCCCGCCGGTCAATTCATCGAACTTGGTGAACCCGGTGCCGATCCCCTTGATGCGCTTGCTGGGGTCCAGGAAAGCGTTGAGACCGCCTTCGTAATCCTCGAGGATCTGCCCGGCGTTCAGCAGCCCGGACTTCATCCGCGCCTCGCCCAGCTTGAGCAGCGTCTCCTCGGCGCCGGCCAGGATCTCGTCCGGCTCCTCCTCGCCCGCGAGCGCCCGGTTCATCATGTGCTGCGAAGCGAAGACGATGCGCCGCAGCACGGCCTTGTCCTTGACGATCCGGATGTAGCTGTCGAGATTCGGAATCCGCGGCAGCCCGTCGTCCAGCTCCACCAGGTAGCTCAAGCCGCCGCAGGCTTCCAGCTCATTGAACTTCATGAGCTCATTGGCCACGGTGATACGGTCGATTTTTTCGCCGCGCTCCTGCAGCTCGCCCATGCGCTTGAAGATGCGCCGGTGGCTCTCCAGGCTGAAGTCGCCGGCCTCGAGCGTGCCGGCGGCCTGGACGTACAGAGCGTCGTCGAGCAGGATCGAGCCGAGCACGAATCGCTCGGCGTCTACATTGGTGGGAAGACCCTTTTCAATCGCACTGGTCGCTGGCATGGCGTGAACCTTAGCCTAAACTCCGGCGCGCTCGCCGGTCAACACCTAGAACACTTCAGGCCGCAGATGTCTGTGCACGCTCCAACCGCTTTGGAATCACTCGATGCGTACCGATTTCCGCAGGCATGCACAAAACATCCACAGCCTTTCGACAGGCTAAAACATCCCCTACCCTATATGTTTTATCAAATTCGCGACAATCCTGCATAATCGACATTGAGGAGGAAATAACGAATGCCCGATTGGGTGGTATCGAGCGGCATGTGGAACGCCATCTTCGGCCTGGGAGCGCCCCTGGCGGAGAAGATTCTGCGTCCGGCGATCGTGTACGTCTTCTTGGTCGTATTCCTGAGGGTTTTCGGCAAACGGGAGCTGGCGCAGCTCAACCCGTTCGACCTGGTGGTGTTGCTGTCGCTCTCCAACACCGTGCAGAACGCCATCATCGGCAACGACAACTCGCTAACCGGCGGCCTGGTCGGCGCCTTCGCGCTGATGGCCATCAACTACCTGGTGGTGCGTTTCCTGTTCCGCCACCGGCGCCTCGACCAGGTCTTCGAGGGGAAGCCCACGGTGCTGGTCAAGGACGGCCGCATCGTGAAGCACGCGCTGGCCAGGGAGTTGCTGACGCGCACGGAGCTGCTGACCGTCCTGCATCGCCAGGGCTTTGCGGGGCTGGAGGAGGTGGAGCAGTGCGTTCTCGAACCCGGCGGGACTTTCGCCATTCGCCGCAAGGTGCCGCCGCTCGAAGAGGTCCAGCACCAGGAAGTGATGCGGCGCCTCGACGAGATCGGCGGCAAGCTGGATTTGCTGATGCAGGAAAGAGGGGGCTCTTGAGCCATGTGGCCAAAGCGTGTATGACATTGTATTGTGGTATATGCGCTAGGGAGTCCTATGAGAAACAGCAAAGTCGTGTCGATCACCTTGCCGCCGAACATGGCTGCGGAAGCCGAAGAACTGGCTAAGCAAGAAAAACGCACCATGAGCGAGCTTATGCGCGAGGCCTTTCGGCGCTACCAGCGGGAACGGGAGTGGGACGAAGCCAACGCGTACGGACGCGCCAAGGCGAAGGAAAAGGGGATCACCGAAGCGGACGTGGTTCGATTGATTAGAGAGTTCCGCGCCGCAGAGGCCCCACGGAAAGAATCGGGGCACCGCCGAAGGAAAACCGCCTCGTGATCGTTGCGGTCTGCGACAGCAACGTCTATATCTCCGCCATCGTCTTTGGTGGAATCCCCCGCGACGTCGTCATGCTCGGCGAGCACAAGCAAATCCAGCTTCTCGTTTCTCCGGGGCTGATTTCCGAGGTCGAACGCGTGCTCGCGCGCAAGTTCGAATGGGAACCGCGCCGTGTTCGGCGGATCTGCCAGCCCCTTTGGGAAGCCGCCCGACTCGTAAAACCGGCCACCGGCGTCAGCGTTTGCCGCGATCCCAAGGATGACCATCTCCTGTCACTGGCCATGGACGGGGAAGCCCGCTACCTCATCACCGGAGACAGCGATCTTCTGGTGCTCAGCCCATTCCGCTCCATCCAGATTGTGACGCCCGCCCAATTCCTCGCCAAGAAGCCTTGGGCAACTCGCAGCCGCTTTTCTTCCCCACCCAAATCCGGGAAGCGACAGTCGCTGAGGTTCGCGGAGATCAGGTAGGATAGGAGACGGAGGAATGGCCGAGCGGTTGAAGGCGGCGGTCTTGAAAACCGTTAACGGGGAAACTCGTTCGGGGGTTCGAATCCCTCTTCCTCCGCCATAACAACTCATTTTTTAATCAATAGCTTATAGGATACGCAGGATGCGCGGTTGCAATACGTGTGGCATCCTCGGGCATGATCGCTTTGTTCCGCCGCCACGTCGCCGCGTGCAAATCCACCTCCCGGAAAGACCGGTCCTGCCGGTGCCCGCTATGGGCCGAAGGCACCGTGCACGGCGAAAAGATACGAAGGTCATTGGATCTGTGGAACTGGGAAGCGGCCGTCCGCCTCGTCAGGGGACGGTAAATCCAGGCCCCGAAAAGGACGCTGTCGGTCGCGGACGAGTGCGACGAATTCATCCCCGACGCGAAGGAAGAGCGGCTGAACAAGTGTTGAAGAGCATCGCCTCTGATGGTATGATATCTTACTCGGGTGACGACTGAGGTGAACGGCGATGCCAACGTACACGCAGGCGGACCGGCCGCTCAAGATCACTACTCCACTTGGGCCGGACGTCTTGCTGATCACCAACTTCCGGGGTCGCGAAGCCATCTCGCGGCTCTTCCAGTTCCAACTCAATCTCATAGCCGATAGGCAGAAGCTGAGCGAGATCCGCTTTGACCGCATCCTCGGCCAGTGCGTGACCGTTGAAATGACCTCGCGTACGGGTGACACCCGCTATTTCAACGGGTTGGTAAGACGGTTCACTCAGGGCGTTCGCGACGATAACTTCGTGGCTTTCCGCGCTGAGGTAGTGCCCAGGCTGTGGGTTCTTACCAAGAAGGTCCAGTGCCGCATTTTTCAACATGTCTCGGTCCCCGACATTCTGAAGCGGGTGCTCTCCGACCACCACGTTGACCACGAGTGGACTGGAACCGGAACCTACTACCCCCGCGATTATTGTGTCCAGTATCGCGAATCGGACTTCGATTTCGTGAGCCGGTTGATGGAGGAGGAGGGCATCTGTTACTACTTCAAGCACTCCGCTGGCGGGCATCGAATGGTGGTCACCGACCAGGGGGACGTGCATCCAGCCGTTCCCGGGCAATCCACGGTC
>JBAWDI010000295.1:0-2465 GCA_049590695.1 Bryobacteraceae bacterium | reverse complement strand
GGGCCGGGCATGCCCGGCCCCTACCGTGCAATCCCACTCCGACTCCGTCACATCCACCGGCAAAACCCGCAGCCCATGCCGCTGCGCGTCTTTGATTAGGATTGCCGGCGAATAAAAACCCATGGGTTGGTTGTTGAGCATGGCGCAGGTGAATGCGGCCAGGTGATGGCACTTCAAATACGCGCTGGCATAGGACAGCAGGGCGAAGCTGGCGGCGTGCGATTCGGGAAATCCGTAAAGCGCGAATGAGGTGATGGAGTGAACGATATCGTCCTGCACCTTGCCATGAATGCCGTTGCGCTCCATGCCCGCGCGCAGCTTGACTTCGATCTCGGCCATTCGCTTCTCCGAGCGCTTGAAGCCCATGGCGCGCCGCAACTCCTCGGCTTCGCCGCCGGTGAATCCGGCCGCGATCATGGCCATGCGCAGCAACTGCTCCTGAAATAGCGGCACTCCCAGCGTGCGTTTGAGCACCGGCTCGAGCGAGGGGTGCAGACAATCCGGCGGCTCCCGGCCCTGCCGCCGGTTCAAATACGGGTGCACCATTTTGCCGACGATGGGGCCGGGCCGAATGATTGCTACCTGCACCACGATGTCGTAAAAACAGCGCGGCATCATGCGCGGCAGCGCGGACATCTGGGCGCGGCTCTCCACCTGGAACATGCCGATGGTGTCGGCCTTTTGCAGGGCTGCGAAAACCGCCGGATCGTCCGCGGGCAGGCGCGCGAGATCCACTTCGGGGACCAATTTCAGGCAGTCTTCGATCACCGCCATCATGCCCAGGCCGAGCAAGTCCACCTTGATGATCCCCATATCGGCGCAGTCTTCCTTGTCCCACTGCACCACCACGCGGCCGGGCATGCTGGCCGGTTCGAGCGGCACCACGGAATCGAGCTGCCCCTGGCACACCACCATGCCGCCGGAATGCTGGCCCAGGTGGCGCGGCAGGTCCTGCGCCATCCGGTACAGCTCGAAAAACTTGCGCACGCGCGGATGGTTGAGGTCCAGGCTGGCGTCCTGGGACTGGCCGGTGAGCCGATCGAGCGTGGCGACCTCGAAGCCGAGCGCCTTGCCCACTTCGCGCGCGGCGGAGCGGCCGCGATAGGTGATGACGTTGGCGGTCATGGCGGCGCCCCCGCCGAACCGCTGGTAGACATACTGGATAACGCGCTCGCGCTTTTCGCCGCTGGGGAGATCGAGATCGATGTCGGGCCATTCGCCGCGCTCTTCGGAAAGGAAGCGCTCGAACAGCAGGTCCATGCCCACGGGATCGACGGCGGTGATTTCGAGCGAGTAGCACACCGCGCTATTGGCGGCCGAGCCGCGTCCCTGCGCCAGGATGGCGTTTTCTTTGCAGAAGCGCACAATGTCCCAGACGATCAGGAAATAGCCAGGCAGCTTGAGCTTCTCGATGAGCGCCAGCTCGCGCTCGATCTGGCGGCGGGCGCGCTCGTGATACGGCTGGTAGCGGCGGCGCGCGCCTTCGTCCACGCGTTTGCGCAGGAAAGATATCTGCGTATCGCCCTCGGGCACCGGGTAGCGCGGGAATTGGTAGCCGAGGTCGGCCAGGGTGAACTGGAGGCGCGCGGAAATTTCCAGCGTGTGGGCGATGGCCTCGGGCAGGTCGGCGAAGAGGCGCGCCATTTGAGCGGGCGTCTTGACGTAGCGCTCGGAGTTGCGCTCCAGCAGCCGGCCGGCGGTTTCGAGCGTCGTCTTTTGGCGCACGCAGGTGAGGACGTCGAGCAGCTCGCGCCGCTCGGCGGTGGCGTAGGCGACGCCGTTGGTGGCGACCAGCGGAAAGCCGGATTCCACAATGGCCTGGTTGCGCGCCTCCTGCTGGCGATGCTGATGGCGCTGCAGCTCGGCGTAGACGTTGTGCTTGCCGAAAATATCCAGCAGGCGCGCATCGGGGTGGCGCGTGAGACAGATGAGACCGCGGGCGAATTCCGCCAGCTCCTCCAGCGTGGCCGCGCCCTCGCCTTTTTTGGCGCGCAGTTTCATGCGAGTCACCAGGCGGCACAGATTTTGATAACCTTCGCGCGTTTCCGCCAGCAGGGAATAAGTGTGGCCGTTGGTGCAGGTGATTTCCGAGCCGATGTGCGCGCGAATGCCCGCCTTCTTGGCGGCCATGTGGAAGCGCGGCGCGCCGTAGACGCCGTTACGGTCCACCAGCGCCATGGCGGGCATGCCGAATTCCGCGCAGGCGCCGGCCAGATCCTCCGGCACGGACGCGCCTTCGAGAAAGCTGAAAGCGGAACGCGCGTGTAACTCGACGTAGTTTTCAGTCATAGCTGCCCTCCACGAACCAGCCGCGCGGTTCGCAGTAGATGCGGTAGAGCGCGCCATCGCTAAGCGCGATGTCCCATTCGTCGCGCGCCCAGGGGTTGGTGGTCCACCAATCGCCCGAAGTGCGCCAGGGTCCGGCGAATTCCAGGACTTTACCGCGAACGCCCTCCGCCGCGACG
>JBAWDI010000294.1:0-2074 GCA_049590695.1 Bryobacteraceae bacterium | reverse complement strand
GCGACGGCGTCATCAAGGTTCGCGGCGTCGACGACCTGCTGGTCTACCGCGCCAAGTGCTGCAACCCCATCCGCGGCGAAGCCATCGTCGGCTACGTGACGCGCGGCAAAGGCGTCGCGGTGCATTCCCGCATGTGCCCCAACGTGCAGAACCTGATGTACGATGTCGAACGCAAAATCGAAGTGGAGTGGGCGCGGGCCGCCGAGGACGCCTTTCCCGTGCGCATCGTGATCCACACCGACGACCGGCCGGGCATGCTCAACCAACTCACCTCCGTGCTTTCCAACGAGAACACCAACATCCGCAACCTGGAGGCCAAGGGGGATCTGGACCAGAGCGGCGGCGTGGTGGAGATGACCGTGGATGTACGGGACAAGAAGCAGCTCGAAAAGCTGGTGTCCGCCATGCGGCGCATTTCGGGCGTGCGCGACGTGGAGCGCCTCTACAACTGACCATGCCTTTTTCGACCGATCCGGAACACATCGCCATTTCCAAGTCCAAGGGAATCAAGATCGACTGGAAGGACGGGCACCACAGCGAGTACGGGTTGCAATACCTGCGCGACCAATGCCCCTGCGCCACGTGCACCAGTGGGCCCGGGGGGCACCCCGGCACGCCTGCGGCGCCGCCGGCCAGTCCGTTTCAGATGTACCAGCCGGCGCTGAAGATGCTGGGCGTGGAGCCGGTGGGGCATTACGCCATCCGGATCGACTGGAGCGACGGGCACAAGACGGGGATCTATTCCTACGAACACTTCCGCCGGATTTGTCCCTGCGAAGAGTGCAAGGGCGTGTGAAAGAACCGGTTGGCAGGCGAAAGCGCCTGCCCCACAGTAACGCACCGACGTGGGACAGACGCTTCCGTCTGTCAACCTCTCCATCCCGTGCTACCCTGGCAGTTGCCCCGATGACTTACACTGAAATCCTCTTCGAACCGGATGCGGCGGGGTTCGTCCAAGTCACCATCAATCGCCCACAGAAGCTGAACGCGCTCAGCAACCGGGTGATGGCGGAACTGGACGACGCCTTCGAGCACGTAGGGCGCGAGTACGGCGGCATGATTCTGACCGGCACCGGCGAGCGCGCTTTCGTTGCGGGCGCCGATATCGAAGAACTTTCGGGCGTCAGCCCGCTCGACGGCCAGGCGCGATGCGCGCGGGACCAGGCGATTATGAGGCGCCTGGAGACCATGGGCAAACCGTCCATCGCCGCCATCAACGGCTACGCACTGGGCGGCGGCTTGGAGCTGGCGATGTGCTGTTCGTTGCGCGTGGCGGCTTCGACGGCCAAGCTGGGACTGCCCGAGGCCAAAATCGGCGGCCTTTCGGCCAATGGCGGAACGCAGCGGCTGCCGCGGCTGGTGGGCCGCGGGCGCGCCCTGGAGATGATGCTGACCGGGGCGCCCATCGACGCCCAAGAAGCCTGGCGCATCGGCCTGGTGAACCGCGTAGTGGAGCCCGCCGGGCTGCTGGCGGCGGCGCGCGAGTTGATGCTGGCGATTCTGGCGAATTCGGCGGACTCCATCGCCTGCATTCTGCGGTGCGTCGATACGGGCCTCAAATGCGGCCTCGACGCCGGCCTGCATCTGGAGGCCGCCAACTATGCCGCCATTTCAACCGGCGCCGAGTTTCGCCAACGCCTCCAGGCGTTTCTCGATCGGCGCCGCAAATGAACATGGCGAAACCCATTCTGACGCCCGACCAGGCGGCGCTGCTGATTCGGGACGGAGTCACGGTGGCCATCGGCGGCTCCGGGGCCGGCCACTCCATTCCCGAGCGGATGCTGGAAGCCATTGGCCGCCGCCACCGCGCCAGCGGCGCGCCGCGCGAATTGACCTTGATTCACCCGTTCGGCGTCGGCGATCAGGGCGCGCGCGGCCTGGAGCACATGGCCATGCCCGGCCTCTACCACCGCGTCATCGGCGGCCATTGGTCCATGTCGCCCTCCATGGCGAAGGTGGCGGCCGCCAACCTGTTCGAGGCCTACTGCCTGCCGGCCGGCATCATGGTCCAACTGTTCCACGCCGCCGCGTCCGGCAGTCCCGGTTTTATCAGCGAGATCGGCCTGGGTACGAT
>JBAWDI010000293.1:0-5768 GCA_049590695.1 Bryobacteraceae bacterium | reverse complement strand
ATTCTGCCCAACGGCCGCCTCGCCGGCGGCGCCAAAACCTTGCGCCTCACCGAAAACGTCTCGCTGACGCAGAGCGACATCCGCGAACTCCAACTCGCCAAAGGCGCCATGGCCGCCGGTTTGAAGATACTCGCCGCCACGCCTCCGCGCTCCATTTGGCTGGCGGGTGCTTTCGGCAGTTACATCAAGGAAGCCGCCGCCCGCGCCATCGGACTGCTGCCCCAGAATGTCGCCATTCAGCCCGTCGGCAACAGCGCGCTTCGAGGCGCTCGAATGCTGCTTCTGACGCCTACGCATCGCGACGCCCTGCTGGCGCGCCTGTGCGCCCTCACCGCGCACGTCGAGCTGGCCGCCAACCCGGCGTTTCAAGACACGTTCGCCGCCTCCATGGCGTTCGCGCCCGTATCCTTTCGGCGGCCCGGCGCAAGTATCTAGTATGGACGCGATCTCCGAGAGCGATTCCGGGCTTCTGGAAGCGGCCCAGCATGGAGACGAGAGTTCTTTTCTGTCTCTCTATCGCCGCTACCGGACGCCATTGTTCCGCTTCGCGTGGCGGCTCACCGGTTCGGTCGCGACGGCTGAAGACGTCCTCCAGGAATGTTTCCTGGCGTTGATCGAGGGCGCTTCATTCGACGTGGATCGCGGTTCGCTGCGCGCGTACCTGTTTGGGATCGCGCGCAACCTGGCGCTGAAACGGATTCGCCTGGCGGAGCGCGAGTCCGAGGAGCTGGAAGATACGGAAGCCGATCTCGACCCGCTCGAAGACCTGCTTTCCGCCGAGCGCTCCGAGGTTGTGGCGCGCGCCGTCCTGGCGCTGCCCCACTTCCAGCGCGAGGCGATAGTCCTCTTCGAGTACGAGGAGCTTTCGCTCGAAGAGATCGCCCAAGTGGCTGGGATCGAAGCCGGCGCAGTCAAGGCTCGCCTGCACCGGGCGCGGGAAACTCTGCGGCGCCGATTGGCTCCCCTGATCGCGGCCCGCGCTTGAAGGAGATGCTCATGAAGGAACACGATCCGCTGAATTCGGTCTTGCGAGAGTGGGAGGCCCCGGACCCGTCGTCCGCCGTGGACGCGCGCGTTCGCGCGGCCTACCGGTCGGCGCACCGTCCGTCGCTATGGCGGCGCATCTGGTCCGCGCAAGTGACCATCCCCGTCCCCGTGCTGGCGGCGGCGTTGCTGCTGCTGCTGGCGCCGGTGCTGTGGCTTCAATTCCGGTCGCATGCGCCCGCGCCGCAGCCCGCAACAGTGACGCCGGCGGGTACGGGATACATGACACGGATTGAAACCGCCGGATTCAAGCCTTTGCCAAATGGCGCGACACGCGTCATCCGATCGGGAGGATGGAAACAATGAACCGCACATCGATAGTACTTTTCGCGATGGCCGCTGCGGCCTTCGGTCAGGCCAACCCGCCGAGCGGGCTGAAGGTCTGGTTTGGCGATGGGACGGGGCTCGATATCCATACCGAATCGACCGGCCCCAACTTGCCTGTCTCAACCAGCGGCGCGGAGGTCGTGCCTGCGGGCTATGACTTTCATCGCGTGGTATTCGACAAGCAGGGCGGGTTGCTTCTCGGTTATGATATCGAGGCCCGGAAAGCCGCCCAGGGCGCGTTCACCGTCCGGATCAAGCCGGTCGACACGGATAAGTTCAAGGTGGGCGGGCTGGGCAAATGGCTGGACATCCCGACCCTGACGGGCGTCCGCGAATTCCCGCCGCTTCGGATGGGCGATGCCGTGCAGGTCGATATTCTGTATCACCCCGGAACCGGAGAGAGAATCTACGACGTTCTGAAGGTGCTGGGCGACCGGCCGCCGGCGAGCGTCGCGCCGGAACCCGCCGGCGAGCGGTTTTCGCTGGAAAACATCCGGGTGACTATCAATGGCAAGACCATCGGAGAAGAGCGCAATGTCTGGATGCGGGGAGCGGCGTTGATGATTTACTTGCCGGGCCGCGGCGAGTCCTATCTGGCCCTCTCGCCCTCTCCGGATTACCCGCTTCAGGCATCCGGATGGATCGACCACAACATTTTGAGATTCTTCGCCGGTGGCGAACTGGTCGAGATTACCGGCAAGAGCAATATGCTTCAGAATTCGGATTACAGCACGGTTTGGGTGTACCATGTGCCGGAGTCGGAGGCGGACCGGGCGAGAGACCGGGGTGTCGAATTCAGTTGCGGCGACAAGGTGGAATCGCTGATACGGATGCACCAGAAGAAACAAGAATAGGTTCGGTTGACAGGCGAAAGCGCCTGTCCCACAAAAGCGCGACGTGGGACAGGCGCTTCCGCCTGTCAACCCGGCGAGCGCGCCCGGCGACAGGATCGCCGGCGTTACCGCTCGAACTTCACCGGCACCGACACATCGAAACCCGCCTTCTTCAACTGATCGAGGTTCCGTATTTTCACTCCGCCGATCGTCACGTTCTTGAACAGGATCGGACCGACGTTCTTCCCCGCCAGCAGGCTGGGCCGGGTGGGGTGATAGAAGGTGCAGTTTTCGAACACAAAGTTGGTCAAGGGCGATTCCCCGCCGTCGATCCAGATATGCCCGCCATCGTTTTCAAATGTGCAGTTGACAAACTTAACATCGTCGCTCGGGTAGGCTCTGGCGGTTCCGCGGCCCTCGGGATACCCCCGTCCCGTCCAATACCGGGGCGCAAGCTGAAACCAGATGGCGTAATCCACCGTGTTGCTGACGAAGTGCACGTCTTCAAAACGCATGTGCTTGACGGAAGCGCCACCGCCATACCCGGTGCCCACACCGGTATCGTAGGTGTAATTCACAAATCCCTTCACCACGATATCCTCCAGGCCGGCGGTGGCGGTTCTGTTTCCGTAAAGGGCCCAGGTATCGTCCATCCCCATGGCGAACCCGTCTTCGATCAGGATATGCTTGCTGCTGCCGGTCAGATCGTAGATATCGTCGTGGTGCTGCCGCTTGCGGTTCACGATCTTGATGTTCCTGGTGGTGAAATTCTCGGTGTCGATCACGTGCACCGTCCATTCGGCGGATCGGAGCAGCAACAGATCCTGAAAAGTAATGTTGCGGCAGGTGTTGATGAGATAACCCCTGGCGCCGGTCCCATGCGGGTCCTTCACGATGCCATCCTCGTTTCTGGCTTTTCCGTCCGCCGTGTCGGGTGCGAAGTCATACCACAATTTGGGATAGCCTTCCATGTCGATGCCGCCTCGTCCGTACAGGCCGGCATTCTCGACATGGTCGAAGATCACCTGGGCTCGGAGCTGCCTTCCCCCGGCAGGCGCACCGGCGGGCGCGGGCGAGGAGGTGTAATCCACCATCTTGCCGGTCCCCTTAATCAGTGCGTCCGCGTCCACGTAAAGCTTGACGTTGCTCTTCATAAACAATGTGCCCGCCATGTAGACGCCCGTGGGGAAAAAGAGCACGCCGCCCCCAGGCTTGGCGGAGACGTCGCTGATGGCCCGATTGATCTTCGCGGTTTCGACTGTCTTGCCCGTATTGTCGACTTTGTAGTCCATGATGTCGACCACATTCGGATCGCCGAGTTTGGGAGGGTTCTTCTCGGGCGGTTCGGCAAACAGCATCAACCCAGCGGCGCCGAAGGACGCCACCTCGTTGGGGAACACGAGGAGATAACGTGGCCGGTCGAGGTCGAAGCTGCACGTATTCCCGCTCATCTGCGGTTTGATGCCGTAAGCCAGCGGCCTGATGTCGCAGGTGAGCACGTTCAGCTCGCCGACGAGATTGGTGACCGTGACCCGGACCTTTCCGGTCATGGAGAAACTGGCGTAATCCATAAATTGAAACTGATCGTAGGTCAGAAACCGGTGCACAAACACCGGCTGGCCGTCCACGGTCACCTTAAAGGACGGGCTCACCTTCGCGCCCGGGTAGGGTAGGTAAGGTGTGACCGCGGCGAAAGCGGCCACTGAACAGAGCATTGAGCACAATACCATCGAGCGTGCCGATAATCCGAATACCATCGTGTTCTTCTCCTGTAATTCCGAGACTTGCGAATCACCGAATGCACATGCGGCCCGGCAAGCCCGGAGAGTTCCCTCGCAACATAGCATAGCGCTCCCTCTCGCGAGGGCGGCTCCCGAGGCAACCGGCAGCCTAGATGTGGAACTCCAGGATATCTTCGTCCTGGACCACATGCTGGCGTTCGACCATCAGGCCGTCGTGCTCTCCGGCAGGACGAAACAGCCGCGCGAATTTGAGGTGTTCGGCGAAATCCTTGTGGACCTGGCGGGCGGCGTCCAGCACCGTCGCCCCGCGCTACAAAACGTAGGGAGCCGAGAGGTTGGCTTTGCGCCCGGGTACCTTGGTGTAGACCCGCACCAATTCCAGCAGGTCGAAGACGGCGCGGGCGAAGCCGGGCAAACCGTGGCCCGCCGCGGCCGAGACGGCCACCGAAGCGTAACGGTCCCGGTAGAGGTCCGCGAGCGCGGCGAAGTTGCCCTCCCCGCCCGGTTGGTCGATCTTGTTGCCAACCAGCAGGCCTGGCAATGGGAGGCGCCAGTTTTGAAGGCTGGTCTCGATCAATTCCATCTCCTCCAGGCTGCCGGCGTCGTTTACGTCCACCACCAACACACTGGCGTTGGCGTTGCGGATCGCCTGCGGCAACCACGGTTCGGTGAAGTCCGCGGAGACGGGCGGCAGATCCACAAGCTGGATCTGGACGTTTTCGAAGGTCATCATGCCGGGCATGGGCAGCCGCGTGGTAAAGGGATATTCGGCCACCTCCGGGAGCGCATGTGTGAGCGTGCGCACCAGGCTCGACTTGCCGGAGTTGGCCGGGCCCACCAGCGCCACTTGGCCGGCCCCTTCGCGCGGCACGAAATAGAAGGGGAGCGCGTGGCTGGCGCCCTTTTTCTGCGATTCCTTGCGCGCCTGCGAAAGCCGCCGCTTGATGTCGGCCTGCATCTTCTCCGTGCCCTTGTGTTTGGGCAGGGTGGCGAGCATCTTCTCGAGCGCGGCGATCTTTTCGGCGACGGTCCCGGCCGACCGGTGCTCTTCCTCCGCCGCCAGGTATTCCGGGCTGAGGTTGGCGGACATGGCGGTCCTGGAGCAGTAGCATATCATCCTGCAATTGCCGCCGCCGCCACCCGGATAGACACCGCTCGCGAAAGGGCTTATAGTTGGGGCAGAGTCGGATGAAAGGGACGTGATTTCCGTGAAACTCCGTTACTGCTGGTTGTTGGCGGCTGTAGCGCTCTTCTCCGGATGCGGCAAGGAAGAGCGGACCGAGGCCGTCAGGTTCTGCAGGACTCTCCAACAAAAGAGCGCCGATTTTGCCAGCGCCAATGCCATGGAGAAAGACTTCCTGGCGAGCGCCCGCTCCTGGTGCGGCTCCATCATGGAGAACGGCGCCGGCCGCGGAGACCAGTTGAATCAGAATGCGGCCGTGGCCCACGACCTGGCCAAATCCGCGGCTTTCATCGGCACGCAATTGGGCGCGGTGCGCCAGGCGATTTACGATGAGCCGCTCCAGCAGGAGTACCCGCAGAGTATCCGCGACAACCTGATCACTCAGCTCACCAAGCGCCAGAGGCTTCTCCAGGAGACGCGGGCGCTGCTGGACGACTCCGCCCCCGGTTTCCTGGACCTGCGGCTGAGCCCGGACTATAAGGGAGACGCCTATCCGGGCGGCATCCCCAAACTGAATGCGATGTTGGAGGGATACAGCAGCCCGAAGGACGTTGTGGGAGAGGCAATCCAGTCCCTGAAGACGAAATACAATATCCGGGACGCCGAGCTGGCCGAGTAGGGGCCGGGCATGCCCGGCCC
>JBAWDI010000292.1:0-2678 GCA_049590695.1 Bryobacteraceae bacterium | reverse complement strand
GTCTGGCGCTCGACGCCCGCGGCGGCCTCGGCGCTGGGGAATCCGAAGGCCGGGAACGGCAGGCCGGTGGCGCGCGCCTGTTGGGGGTCCGCTCCGGGAATGGCCCGGTATTCGAACATGCCGAGGTTGGTGACGTAGAGCTTGTGCCGGTCGGGCGAAAGCGCCAGGGCAAAGGGCAGCCGGCCCACCCGCACCGACGCCAGCACCTGACGCGACCGCGCATCGATCACGGCCACGCGAAAATTGGCCTGGTCCACGGCATAGAGGACATTGCGCTCGGCGTCGAGGGCCAGGTCGCCGGTGTAGCTGTCGTCGAAGCCGCCCTGGTTGAGATCGATCGCGCGGCGCCGGTGGGTGGACCAATCGAACAGGCTGATGCGTCCGGAACCGCCTTCGGAGGCAAAGACTGCATGCTCGCCGGAGAGGGCCAGCCCCATGAACACGCCGCGCCAATCGCGGGCGTCGAACTCGTCGAGCATATCGACGGAGCGGGCCACCAGGTTGCCCACTTCCCAGCCGCCCCCCTTACCGCGCTCCATGATGGTGAGGGAATTCCTGCCGGGCCCTCCGTTGGAGGTGACCACCGTCTTGCCCGAGGCGCTCACGACCAGCCCAAAAGGGCCAGAGCCGGTGGAGTGCTGCTCTCCCAGCGGGGTGATGATGCGGCCGCCGGGGAGAATCGACGAGGCGGGGGTGCCCACGGGGCCCCGCAGAGCCGGGCGTATACCGGCCGGCGCGGAGTAGGTTTGTGCGGCGACGGGGAGGCTGAACGTCAGGAGCGCCAACGGGAAGCGCCAGGCGGCGGGCACTTCTCCATCATAATCGCCGGAGACCGGAACCGCGTCATCTTGGATTCCCGATGGCGAAGAATGCCACGGTGCGACCCTATATCAAAACTACCCGAAGAGGCCCCTTGTCATTCCTGAAACCCGCCACTGGCGGAACCGCTTCAAGCAGGTGTGAAAGGGGGTGCGATTTGGCACGCGAAATGCTTGTAGGATATCGTAAGGATAGGGTTCGTGGCATCGAGGGTGTTGTTAGATATGCACGCGCACCTCAGCCATTGGAAGAGAGGGTAGAGGGAAACCGTCCAAGGAGGAGAGTCATGGCATCCAGCATTGCAAGGGTGGCGTCTCAAAAAGCACTGGAAGACCCACTTGCGTTTCTGTCGTGCTCGATCATCGCGGATTACAAGAAGGGGCAGCTTATCTACGACCAGGACCAGCCTTCCACCAGCATCTATCTAGTGATCGAGGGGAAGGTGAAGGTCTCCCGGATGGGGGATGACGGCCGCCAGGTAGTGGTGGACATCTACCAGCCCGACGAGTTCTTCGGAGAATCGGCTCTCCTGAATCTTCCCCACCGGTCCGAACAGGCCGTGGCTCTCGACAATACCAAGCTGATGGGCTGGTCGGCCGCGGAAATCGAGGACATGGTCGCGAAGCGTCCGCGCCTGGCGGTGGCGCTGCTGCAAATCCTGGCCAAGCGCTCGATCGATTTCACGGAGCGCATAGAGAGCTTTTCGGCGGACAATATCGCGCGGCGGCTGGCTCGCTCGCTGATCCGTTTTGCCGGGCGTCAGGGGACGCGCGGAGACGACGGATCGGCCCGCATGGCGCCGCTCACACACGAGCTGCTGGCGCAATACGTCGGCACGTCGCGCGAGATCGTGACGCATTACATGAACCAGTTCCGGAAACAGGGTTACCTGCAGTACTCGCGGAGGGGCATCGTCCTCAATCATAATGCTCTCGGGGAGTGGCTGCGGCAGGGCGCGTAGTGTGGCGCAGCCTCTGGGCCCGGCAGGCAGGAGTGCCTGCGCCACCGTCAAAACACGGTCCGCGCCGTCGACGCGGTTCCCGCGGAATTGGCGATCTGGACTTGGAAGGCGCCGACCTGGGATGGGTTTCCCGTCACGGGGAAGACGGCGGTCAGCAGAAAGACGCCGCCCAGCCCCGAATTCTGAAAATAGCTCGCGAAACTGGCCGTGGCGTTGGCGCTAATCGCTCCTGGGGCAATAGCGTTGCCGGCGGCGTCGAAGAACGTGAAGGTAAGCGGGCCGGCCGAGTGCGTGTTGTCGAAGCCCGTCACCTGCACCTGAACGCCGGCTGCGGACCGCACGCCCTGGACCGAAGTGATTCCCACGGTGGTGGGCGGAATGGTGATAGTTTGCTGGGCCGTCACCCCGCCTAACTGTACGGTGAAGGTCAGCGCGCCCGCCGTGGTGCCGGTCTGAAAAGGGGCGGTGGGCTGGGCGCCGAAGTATCCCTGGGTATCGCCGGGCGAGACGGTGAAGGCGGCCGTTCGCCCTCCCGACACGAACACGATGGCGGAATCGTCGGTGAGCCCTGAGGCAGGCTGGAAGGCGAGCGTCAGCGTTCCACTCCCGCTGGTTCGGGATGCCGCGTCGAGCGTGACCGTGACCGCTCCCTGCTGCGCGCTCAGGGTCTGCGGAAGGTTAATCGAGAGGACCGGGTTGGGCAGGGGCGGCTGGATGCCCGTCCCGATCAGGGCGTAGGTGGTGTTGCCAATGACGAGTGAGCCGCCGCGGGCGCCCGTGGCCGTGGGAGTGAACTGCACATAGAAGTCGGCGCTCTGGCCCGGCTGGAGCGGCAGGCCGCCAGGGGCAGGGGGGCTCAAGGCGAAGTCGCTGGCCGGAACGGCGATGGCCGGTACCG
>JBAWDI010000291.1:0-6045 GCA_049590695.1 Bryobacteraceae bacterium | reverse complement strand
GATGAAATCCAGACCGCGCTCGGCCTGCTGCCAGCTCTCCACCACCACGTATTCCAGCTCGTCGTGCAGAAACTCTTCGGCGGGCTTTTCGAGCTGGGCGTCGACTTCCACATAGTCGGCCAGCACGCCCATGGGCTTGAGGTCGGCGGCGTTGCCTTTTTCGAGCGCGGCGAAAAGTCGCTTGACGGATTCGGTGGTATAGGTGCGGTGGGCCAGCACCTGTTCCAGCGACTCCTTGCGCGCACGGATCTGCGACACCTCGGTCTTCAGCGCGTCGATGGCCTGCCGCAACGCGGTGGCGGCGAGACGCTGTTCCCCCAGTTGCTCCTCGGTGTGGCGGCGCTCGCCGGTGACCAATTCCAGTTCCATCTGGCGCTGCGCCATGGTTTCGGAAAGCTGTTTGCGGGCGGCCTCGAGACGCTCGATCTCGGCGGCGGCCACCTGTTCCTCGCGAGTGGAGCGGGCGGTTTCGCGGTCGATGCCCGCCAGGTATTCCTCGATCTGGGCGAGCTGGTTCTTGAGCGTCGAGGCCTCGCCGAGCAGGCGCAGTATCGACTGCCGTCCCGATTCGATGGCCTGCTCGCGCTCGATCACCCTGGCCTGCAACGATTCGCGCTGCCGGTTGATCTCCCCCATGCGGCCGCGCGACTGCGCGATCTGCTCATCGAGAACTTCCACATTCTTCTGGTGGGCGGCGATCTCCCGGTCGAGCGCGCCGAGGCGCAGGCCCAACTCGCGCGATTCGTTCTCGGCTTGCCCGATGCGCTGCTCGATGGCGCCGCTCTCCTTGACCTGCGATTCCAGCCGGCCGCGGGTGCGCTCGGCGTCGACGCGCATTTCGGCAAGCTGCCGCCGCGCTTCGGTGAGCTGCTGCTCGAAGCTGTAGCAAGCGGCCTGCTGGCGCTCGTGCGCCTGCTCCTTTTCGGCCACCCGCTCACCGAGCGACTTCAACTCGGCCGAGGCCAGGTTGAGATCGATGGCGGTTTTGGCGGCGTCGCGCTCCAGCAGGCGGTACTGGCCGGAGAGCACCACGCGCAGCCGGGCTTCCAGTTCGCTCTTGAGTTCGGCGTAGCGCCGCGCCTTGGACGCCTGCCGCTTGAGCGAATTCACCTGGCGGGTGACTTCTTCCAGGATGTCGTAAACGCGCGCCAGGTTCTGCTTGGCGCCCTCCAGCTTGGCTTCGGCCAGGCGTTTGCGCGTCTTGAACTTGGTGATGCCGGCGGCCTCTTCGATCACCGACCGGCGGTCCTGCGGCTTGGAGCTGAGAATCTGGCCGATGCGGCCCTGCTCGATGATGGCGTAGCTCTCCGGGCCGAGGCCGGTGCCCATGAAGATGTCCTGGATGTCCCGCAGGCGGGCCGGACGGCCGTCGATGAGGTATTCGCTTTCCCCCGACCGATAGAGCCGGCGCATGATGGTCACTTCGCCGGTCTTCTTGCGGTCGGTATCTTCGACGGGCACGGGCCGGGCATGTGCAACGCCTACCGGTTCACGGTAGATATCGGGGTCCACCAAGGTCATGGTCACGTACGCCATGCCGAGGGGCTTACGCTCGCGCGTGCCCGCGAAAATTACGTCTTCCATGCGGGTGCCGCGCAGGGTCTTGGCGGACTGTTCTCCCAGGACCCAACTGATGGCATCGCTGATGTTGGACTTGCCGCATCCATTCGGTCCGACGATGGCGGCGATGCCCGCACCGTTGAATCGTAGCTCGGTGCGCTCGCAAAAGGACTTAAATCCTTGCAGTTCGATGCGTTTAAGTTTCAGCAAAGCATTGCCCTCTGCTCCGGGGGAGTCGTAACTATACTAAACTCGATTGAGGAAAAAGTAAAGTACCTTCACCACACGGGACGGGTCTTTTCTGCGAACCACCACAACAGGTGGGGGGGCGATGTCGCAATTGGCCGATTGCCTCCCCTACGACTCAAATCCACTCCAGTGCACCGGCCCCGGCATTGCGGAACTTGGGAAACCGCAGCTTTTGGGACGCACCAAAGACGGCCGGCGTTACGATGTGCTAAAATGAAACCTATAATTATTGTGGGACTTCTGCCCGATACTCTTGTCTTCTTTTCATCATCGGTACGCCACACCCCCAGCAATCCATCCGAGGAATAAGGCGCAGGAAATCTATGGCTTCCAACACTTTTTCTCAGGGCGCCCAAGTCGAGCACCAGAAGTTCGGCCTGGGAACGGTCCTGTCGAGCAGCGAAGAAAGAATCGTGATCAAGTTCGACGATCACGGCGAGAAGAAGTTCGTCACCAATATGGTGATGGGCAGTTTGAAAAAGAGCGACCGGGAGCGCCCCGCCGAAAAGAAGGGCTCCCGCAGGAAAAAGGCCGCCGCGCCCGTTCCGGCGTAGGGCTACCGGTACTAGAGGAAACTTTCGTTGAACGCACTCCAAAAGAGGTTATTTGAAGAGGCCCGCAAGCGCAATCCGGACCTCAAGATGCCCGCCAATACGCAGCCCGCGAATTGGACCGAAGACGACCTTGCACTGGTCAAGCAAGGGGTGGGAGACAAGAGCAGCCGGCCCGGGCAGTCGGCCGCGGAGGCCGGCGACGCCAGCGGAGAAGCGCCCACGGGCGAGCAGGCTGGCGCCGTGGTCACGTACTTTGAAGCTAAGGGCTTCGGTTTTCTGCGGCCGGACGATGGCGGAAGAGATATCTTCTTTCACGTCTCGCGGCTGGCGGAGGGTCTGGCCACGGATTTGCGGCCGGGCACGCGGGTGGCCTACGAACTGGGCATGGACCGCACCGGGAAAATGGCGGCTAGCAGCGTCCGCATCGTTCCCACCGCATAACCGGCTATAATAAGGGGACCGTCCCCGCGGTGTTCGCTCGCGGCGGAGTTCCGCTCTCATGTTCGACAACCTATCCGAAAAACTGCAGCGGGTTTTCAAGAGCCTGCGCGGCGAAGGAAAACTTTCAGCCGAAAACATGGAAGGCGCCTTGCGCGAAATCCGCATGGCGCTGCTGGAAGCCGACGTCAATTTCAAGGTTGTCAAACAGCTCATCGAGAACATCAAAGTAAAGGCCATGGGCGAGGAGGTCCTGACAGCCCTCTCGCCGGCTCAGCAAGTCATCAAGATCGTTCACGAGGAGTTGATCAAGATCCTCGGCAGCCACGAATCCAAACTGCGCTTCGCCAACGAGCCGCCCAGCGTATTCCTGATCGTGGGATTGCAAGGTTCGGGCAAGACCACCTCGGCCGGCAAGCTGGCGCGCTGGCTTTCGAGGAACGGCCACCGTCCCATGCTGGTTTCCGTGGACGTCTACCGTCCGGCGGCCCGCGAACAACTCAAGGTGATCGCGCGGGAGGTTGGCCAGACGCTCTACGAGGGCGCGCCGGAAGAGACGCAGCCGCTCGATCTGGCCCGGTCGGCGCGGCGCGAGAGCGCCAATACCGGGCGCGACGTGCTGCTGGTGGATACCGCCGGCCGCCTGCATATCGACGACCAGCTCATGACCGAGCTGCAGCAGCTCAAAGAGCAGTTGAATCCCGTGGAGATTCTCTTCGTGGCCGACGCCATGACGGGCCAGGACGCCGTCAAGTCGGCCGACGAGTTCCACAAGCGGCTGGGCATCACGGGCGTGATCCTCACCAAGATGGACGGAGATGCGCGCGGCGGCGCGGCGCTTTCCATCCGCCACGTCACCGGGCAGCCGCTGAAGTTCATCGGCGTGGGCGAGAAGTTCGATGCGCTCGAGCCGTTCCATCCGGACCGCGCGGCCAACCGCATACTCGGCATGGGCGACATGCTCTCCTTCATCGAGAAGGCGGAGGAGGCGATCGACAAGCAAAAAGCCGTCGAGATGCAGCGGAAGCTCATCGAGAACGATTTCACGCTCGAAGATTTCCGCGACCAGATGCGCCAGATCCGCAAGCTGGGGCCTCTCGAATCGCTCCTGGGCATGATGCCCAAGGTGGGGATACTTAAAGATCTGAAGGACGTCAAGGTAGACGAAAAAGAAATCAATCGCGTGGTGGCGATCATCGATTCCATGACGCCGCGGGAACGCGACAACCACATGATCGTCAACGGAAGCCGGCGCCGGCGCATCGCCAAAGGCAGCGGCACGTCGGTGCAGGAAGTAAACCAGTTGTTGAAGCAGTACGCCCAGGCCAAGAAGATGATGAAGAGCTTTTCGGGCGGCTTCATGGGAAGAAAGCTCGGGAAGATGAAGTTACCGGCAGGGTTTCCCTTCGGGGACTTGCCGGGACGTTAAAGATTATTGGAGCTTAGATGCTAATGATTCGCCTGGCGCGGTTTGGCGCCAAAAAGAAGCCGTTTTATCGCATTGTCGTAATTGAGAAGGAGCGCGCCCGCAATGGCCCCAACCTAGAAGTAGTGGGGCATTACAACCCGCTCACCAGTCCGCCCCAGGTGCTGTTGAAACACGACCGCCTGGACCACTGGATCAAGAACGGGGCCAAGATGTCCGATACCGTGAAGCGGCTGGTGGAGAAGAACCCCGCCGCCGTGGCCCAGCCGGTGGCTGAGTAAGAAGCGGGGCGGCCTGCCCGGCGCTACCACGTTCCGGTTCGCGCTACCATGAATTCTAGGGAGGCGGGATGGCAATGAAACAGTTGGTCGAAGACATTGCGAAAGCTCTTGTGGACATCCCCGAGGAGGTTTCCGTCCGAGAGGTGGCGGGGGAGCAGGTCACGGTCCTGGAATTGAAAGTGGCGCCCAGCGACCTGGGGAAGGTGATTGGAAAACAGGGCCGCACGGCGCGCTCCATTCGCACCATCCTCGGGGCGGCCGGGATGAAAGTCAACCGCCGCTTCACGCTGGAAATCCTGGAGTGAGCCTGCCGCCGGGCGAATGGGTCACGGTGGCCCTGCTGGGAAAAGCCTGGGGCAACCGTGGCGAAGTCACGGCGCTGGCCCTCAGTGGCAAACCCGAACGTTACCAGGCGCTGCGGGAAGTATATCTGTTCGGCCCGGGAGAGTCCGGGGCGTCCCGGTGCTTCCAAGTGGAATCCACGTGGTTCCATAACGGAACGTTGATTTTCAAGTTCCAGGGCGTGGATACCATCTCGGACGCCGAACCCCTGGCGGGAGCGGAGGTGCGCGTGCCCACGAGCGAGCGCACGCCGCTGCAACCGGGCGAATTCTTCCAGTCGGACCTGGTGGGCTGCGAAGTGGTGGACCGGCGCACGGGCGAATCTCTGGGGCGCGTTTCGGGCTGGGAAGATTCGGGCGGCGCGGGGCTGCTGGTGGTGGAAGGCGGTTTATTGATTCCCTTCGCGCGAGCGATCTGCGTGGAGATCCATCCGGAAGCGAAACGGATCGCGGTAGAATTGCCCGAAGGCCTGAAGGATTTGAACCGACCGTGATTTTTCATGTGCTGACCATTTTCCCGGAGTTTTTCGAGGGGCCCTTTGCGCATGGCGTGGTCAAGCGGGCCAGCGATGAGGGCCTGGTCGAAATCCGCATTCATAACCTGCGCGACTGGACTTCGGATCGGCACAAAACCGTGGACGACCGGCCGTTCGGCGGCGGCGAGGGCATGGTGCTCAAGCCGGAACCGGTCTTCGCAGCGGCGGAATCGATCTGGCCCGAACGCCGGACGGACCAGAAGGTGGTGCTGCTTTCGGCGCAAGGCCGGCTGTTCGACCAGGGCGTGGCGAACCGGCTGAGCCGGGAGTCCGGGCTGTTGTTGATCTGCGGCCGCTACGAGGGCGTGGATGAGCGCGTGGCGGCCCATCTGGCCGACGACGAGATTTCGATCGGGAATTACGTGTTGAGTGGCGGCGAACTGGCGGCGGCGGTGGTGATCGACGCGGTAGCGCGGTTGTTGCCTGGAGTGCTGGGGAACGAGAGTTCCGCGGCCTTCGAGTCGTTTCAGGATACGGGCCACGGAGAAGGCCTGCTGGATTGCCCGCACTGGACGCGGCCGGCGGATTTCCGTGGATGGAAAGCGCCGGAAGTGCTCTTAAGCGGCAACCACCAGGAGATTCGCAGGTTCCGGAAGGATTCGGCGCTGGAGAAGACGGCCCGGCTGCGGCCGGATTTGCTGGCGGGGGCCGGGCATGTCA
>JBAWDI010000290.1:0-1713 GCA_049590695.1 Bryobacteraceae bacterium | reverse complement strand
GCGTCCCGGCGGCGAGCGTGGCGATCGCGGCGAGCGCCGCGGCTTCGACCGCGGCCGCATGGAGGGACCGCCCGAAATCGAACTCGAAAAGCTGATCGGCGACAGCCTCTACCTCGACAATCAGGCGCACGCCATCGTCAGCCGCATGCGCGACATGGATTCCGGCACCAAGAGCCAGTTGCGGCGCCTGTACAGCGCCGTACGCCGCGCCATACGCACCCCCGAAGGCGAGCGCCAGCACGAATTCGTCATGCTGCGCGCGCGCCTGGCCTACACCATCGCGCGCCACGGCTTGCGCAGCCTCGATCAGCTTGAAAAGCTGCTGCTGCAAGTCACGCGCAGGAACGATATCCGCGGTTACGAACGCTTCAAGGACCTTTTCGAGGCCATCGTGGCCTACAACGAGTAAAGTATGAGCGCACATACCACCCAAACCGAGTTGAAACTCATCGGCAAGCTGATTCTCGAAGGCGAAATGCGCTGCGAAACCGGGCTGCACGTCGGCGCAGGCAAAGGCTCGCTGGAGATCGGCGGCTCCGATAACCCCGTGGTCAAGGACGCGTTCGGCCGGCCTTACGTGCCGGGCAGCTCCCTGCGGGGCAAGATCCGCTCGCTGCTGGAGCAGACCTCCGGCCTGGCCGTACCCCCCGAGCTGGTGTACCTTTCGCGCCGCAAGGGGCAGGAAGTGCGCATCCACCAGAGCGACCGTCCCGACGACGAAATCTGCCTCCTGTTCGGCCGCAATCCCGGCCGCATGGAGCGCGTGCAGGGCGAAACGCTCGAGACCACCCAGGCCACGCCGGCGCGGCTGGCGGTGTTCGACGCGCCGCTCGACCCGGAGAGCATCACGGCGCAGATGCGCGAGAACCTGGACGACGAGCTCACCGAAGTGAAGAGCGAGAACGCCATCGACCGCATCACCTCGCAGGCCAATCCGCGCACGCTGGAGCGCGTGCCCTCGGGCGCGCGATTTAAGACGCGATTCGTGATGGACGTGCTTTGCGAAGAGGACGCGCCGTTGTTCCTGCGCGTGCTCGAAGGCCTGCGGCTGCTGGAAGACGACGCCCTGGGCGGCGGCGGCGCGCGTGGCAGCGGCCGGGTGAGCTTCTCCAACCTGCGGCTGGTCTGGCGCGGCAAGAACTACTACGCCTCGGGCGCTCCGGAAAAGGAAATCGGCTCGGGCGCCACCCTGGCCGTCATCCAGGCCGCCGTGGCCGATTCCGCCTTCTCATTCCTGCGCGAGGAGTAATGAACCCGGGACTGGTCGTCAAACTCCGTCCCGCCGGCCCCTGGCGCATCGGAACCGATTCGGGCGCGCGCAACCGGGTGGACGTAATCTACCACAGCGACTCGCTCTACTCGGCGGTGGCGTCGGCCATGGCGCGCCTCGGCTCGCTCGACGAGTGGCTCGATGCCACAGCCCGCAACGGCGCGCCGGCGGCCTCTTTCAGTTCCTGTTTCCCGTTTTTCGACGAAATCGATTTTGTGGTTCCGCCGCGCACCATCTGGCCGCCCACTTCTCCCGCGCTGATGTCGGCGCGCGTGCGCTGGAAGAGCGCCCGCTTTGTGCCGCTGGACGTGGTGCGGGCCATGCTCGCGGGCCAGGCGCTGGACGGGAACCAGTGGAGCCTGGATGGCGCCAGTGAATGTCTGGTGCCCGCCGGGAGTCCCGGCCCGTTCCGCACCGGCGTCCGCTGGAGCGCCGCCGTCGAC